>JBDSZD010000069.1:0-6022 GCA_039925325.1 Sphingomicrobium sp. | reverse complement strand
CCTGCGGAGGGAATTCAGGCACGCCTGAGGCTCTCGGCCGGGCGCGGGGCTGTAGCTCAGATGGGAGAGCGCTGCAATCGCACTGCAGAGGTCAGGAGTTCGATCCTCCTCAGCTCCACCACGCCCTCGTTGCCGAATACTGGCCGTTTGGCGGAGGCGTCATGCGGCACTGCGGTGTTGCGGCTTTACCAATCAAACGCAAAAAAAGGGCTGCCATCCCGTGGAATGACAGCCCCTGGTAGAATGAAGATCAACCGCGTTCGGGCACCGGTTCCGGCGGCGGCGGCGGCGGCGGCGGCATCGGACAGGGATCGGTCGCGAGCACGACGCTTCCATCCGGGCAGGTCTGCGTGGCCGGCGGCGGTGGTGGCGGCGGCGGTGGCGCAACCGGTGGCGGGAGGATCAAAGGTGCGGCCGGCTCCGGCGTGTTGAAATTGTAGATCAGGCTCGCGAGCAACGAGTGCGACCTGTATTTGGTGCTGACCCGGTCGCCAGCGACGACGTCACTGACGTTGCCGCCGTTGAAGTAGCGATATTTGACCCCGACATCGAAGAAGTTGGTCAGCGCCTTGCGCGCTCCGGCAACCACCTGCCAGGCGAGGCCGCGGTCCTTGATCTTGAAGTCTGCGGCACCAACGTCGACAACCTGGATGATTTGCGCGTAGCCGACACCTGCACCGGCGAAGAAGGCGACCTGGCTCTCATTGCCGACGTCGACCATCGCATTGACCATCGCCGAGTGCGTGCTGGTCCGGCCATCGCCGTCCACGGAGGTGGTGGCAAAATCATATTCATTGTGCCCACTGCGGCGATAGGCGAGCTCAGCTTCTGTACGGAACATGCCAAAATCGTAGCCCAGGATCATGTCGCCATCGATGCCGGTCATGTGATCAATCCGGAACGTGTCGACGCCGTCGATCCTGACAACGTTGTCCTTGACCTTCAACACGCCAACCTCGAGCCCGTAATAGGCCGAGTGGTCTCTGGCCGCTGCGGGAGCCGCAACCACCGCGATCAGGCACGTTGCGCCCAACAATAAAGCTCTCATGAGTTTCCCCCTTTTTGAATTTCGTTCTTAAACGTCGGTTAACACAGATTTTACTCGAGGGCGATACCTTCGGATCATGGTCGAGTCAGGCGTTTCATCGCGTCCGGACTGAAGTCCATTATCGCCCGTTCTGGTGACTGTTGAATGACAATGAAGAATGCGAACGCAGCACCCGCAGCGATGGCGACGCCATAGGGAACCTGGTTCTTCTTGCGCGACGTCTTGCTGGTCTTCCTGGGGAGGAGCCGCAGACCAAGAACGATCAGCGCAAGGGCTCCGCCGGCAAGGAAAATCGCTGAAATCAGGATCAGTGAACTTTTGAGGCTAAACCAGAATCCGACCGCTGCGAACAGTTTCACGTCGCCGCCGCCAAAATGTCCTGCGGTAAACAGCGCCGTCCCGACAGCGAGTATCGCGCACAAAACGACGACGTTCTGCCACAGAATCAGCTGCGGACCCGCGATCGCAACAGCCAGGATTCCGGCCAGCAGCACCGCGCCGCTGGTGATGTTCGAAATGCGAAGTCGCCACGCATCCTCGGCCGCTGCAGCTAGCAGCAGAGCCCCGAGGATCAGAAGGAGCCAGGAAGGCGCCGAAGCCGCAAGGTTCATGGTTGTGCTTCACTCAGCTGGAGATTGTTCGACGCGCGCTCAAACCATTCGGGTCTGACCTCGATCGCTTGCGCGAAAGCCGCAATCGCTTTTTTCCGCTGGCCGTTGAATTGCGCGAGGACGCCAGCATCATTCAGCCGCGCCGCCCACGCCTGTTCATCTTCCCCGGATCGACGGGCCGGAAGCGCCCCGTCGAGAGCGGTGCGCGCGAGCTCAAGGTTTGCGGCCGCCCGCCCTGAGCGGGGGTTGAGCCGGACGGCTTTTTCGAGCGAGACGGCGGCTTCGCTCCAGCGGCCGCGCAGCAGCAGCGACCAACCCTTGTTATTGGCTACCGCCGCGCTCTCAGAATTGAGCATTTCCGCGCGCTCATAGGCATTGTCCGCGCCGGTCCAGTCGCGCAGCATGTCACGAAGCACGCCGGCTGCGTTCCATGCGCGCCAGGAAGCGCCGGGCTGAGCAATCGCCTCGTCAATCAAGCGACTTGCTTCGATCACCCGACCGCATTTCAATGCGGAAATTCCAGCCCGCTCGGCCAAGGCCATGTCCGCCGGGCTGCGCTTCTTGAGGTCCAGATAGCGGGGAAGCGACCGATCGCAATGACCGGACGCCTCGTCGAGGTCCGCGAGCAACCGTTCAAGGGGATCGCCGGACGCGCCTTGCTCGACGAGCGCAGCGATCATCGAGCGGGCCTGGTCGAGCCGGCCAGATTCGATCGCGTGGGAAACCGTGCCATAGTCCGCCGGTTGGGTCTGCGCCACGAGCAGGAGCGCGGAAACCAGCAATGTCGCTCCGCTCATCCGGTCCGGCGTCCCCGCATCACCGCGGCATTTGTGCCAAGAACGAGCACGAGATCACGGGATGACGGCTCGATTCTGACCGGGAAGCGGAACTGTGCGGCCAGCTTTAAGCCAATTCGCGCATGATCGCGCGGCACGTAGAGAATGCTCATCTCGCGCCGGTTCGCGGCATCGCCGGTCTGGATCGCCCGCCACCCGCGGGCGACGAGATAGGCCCGGGTTGAAGCCGCCAGGCCCTGGACCCTCGCTCCGTTCAAGATGCGAAGCTCACGACGCGCGAAGAGGATCGGTGCAACGCGCATCTTGCGTGGTGCAATGGCTTCGAGCTTTACCCAAGTCGGCGTGCTGGCTGTTGTCAGCGCTACTTCACTTAGTGACATGCGCTCCAGTCGAGGGCGGCTGACTGTTCGCAGGTTTGATTCCTTGTTACGCGCCGATACGGCTGGCTGTGCGGCGACCGCGGGTCTTGCCGCCACGGGTACCGGTCGGACGGGGGCCAGGGCCACGGTTACGGACCGACCGATGTCCTGTCCGAGCGGCGTGGCTCCGTGCATGCGCACCGGATCGGGCAAAGTCACCGTGACGGTCTGTCCGACGGCAGGTAGCGCCTTGCGCGCCGTTACTACGCTTTCAGGCGGCCGCGGCGCAATCGGCGCAACCGCAACCGGCGCAATCGGTGTAACCGCAACTGGTGCCGCCGATGCAATGGTGACGAGAGGTGTCACGGGCTCGCGGATGCCGTCTTGCGCGGCGAGATCGGGTTGCGCGGGTTCGCTCAACGCAAGCTCCGCCGCCGCCCGCGCGCCAATCTCCAGACGGACGAGCTTCGCTTTCTCGCTCAGGCCTTGCGTATCCAAGGTGGTCGCCAGCATTGCGAGCAATGCAGGATCGGCGGGGCTCACGGCCAATGCGAGCTCATATTGACGTTGTGCGAGCTCCGGACGGCCCATCGCCGTGTAGCAGCTGGCAATTCCCGTCAGAGCAGCCACGCTCTGGCTATCTTCGCGAGCGGCGATTCGAAATTGCTCAAGCGCAAGCGCGACATTCCCGAGCGCGAAATGGCCATTGGCTTCGGCGATCCGCGACGAAACCGGTTTTGCGGCATTCAGCACCGACCCAGCTGGCCGAATTTCGACTTGCTGGACCCCTGCGCAACTGGTGCCGAGCAGAAGCAGGGACAAGGTCGTCATGCGCCGTTTCGCCGCCATCGCTCAGCTCCCTCCGGTCATTGCAGGCAGAAGTACGCGGATAACACGGATCGCGGCGGGCAACATCAGCACGCCAATCATCACCGGCAACATGCACACGACGAGCGGAATGGACAGAAGCACCGGCAGACGATGGGCTTTTTCCTCGGCCCGCATCCGGCGCCGCTCCCGCATTTCGGATGCGTAGATTCGAAGCGTCTGACCGACGGACGATCCGAGCTTGGTAGACTGGATCAGCAGTGTCGCGAATGCGCGGATTTCATCGGCGCCCGCGCGATCGGCCATCCTTCGGAGCGCGTCCTCGCGGCTTCGGCCCGCGCGTAGCTCGAGGACCACGGCGCCAAGCTGTTCAGCGAGCAGAGGATGGGAACTGGTCATTTCCATTCCGACGCGGGCAAATGCCGC
Organism: Sphingomicrobium sp.; assembly: GCA_039925325.1. Lineage (GTDB taxonomy): Bacteria > Pseudomonadota > Alphaproteobacteria > Sphingomonadales > Sphingomonadaceae > Sphingomicrobium. Next base: position 1,953 of record JBDSZD010000069.1, on the reverse strand, counting down.
TTCCAGGCCCAAACCGGCCTCGACGCACACCAGCATGAGGTCCAGCGCATCCGGAAATCCGTTGATGATCTGGCGCTGACGACGGTCCGCCTTGGCGCGGATGAAGATATTCGGAAGATAGAGTCCCAAGGCCGCCAGGATAGTCAGCGTAAAATAGAGCTTCAGCATGCTCGGGCTTGAGCCGCTGGACCAATACATGAGCAGCGCTGTCAGCGGCAGGATAACGACCAGCGCCAGACGCACGAGCGTGTAGATGCGCGGCGCATATGGAGCAGTGTATCCGGCCGCGACCAGTTTCTGCCGGACGGCGTCGTCCTTGGTGTCGACAAGGGACAGACCCGCTTTCTCGATCGCGTTGACGACCTTCTGCCACGCGTCTTCGGCCCCTTGCCCGCGCAACGAACCCGCTATTTGCTGAGGCCCCACTGCGGTGCTTGCCTCGCCGGCAAGTCGTCGCTTGGTGATCTGTCGGCTGCTGAACAGCGAGGCGAGGATATAGGTCAGGCCGACGACCAGCAGGAACACCAAAGCCAGCATCCCGAACCGAAGCGTCAGATTCTCGGCAATCAATTCCATCATGCCATCAGACCTTTAGATCGACCATCTTGCGGATCGTGAAGAACCCGATCGCGTACCACAGGATCATTGCCGCGAAGCCCGGAACGAATGCGGGATCGTCGGAAACCTCGAGATAGAAGGGCGGATTGACCAGGAACAGGATGGTGAACGCCAGAACCGGCAGGACCGTAAGGATGATTGCCGTCATTCGGCCCTCGCTCGATAGTGCGCGGACCTTCATCATCATCGACGCTCGCTCACGCACCACCTTCGAAAGATTTTCCAGAATCTCGGCCAGATTGCCGCCGGTTTCGCTCTGCACGGACAAAGACACGACGAACATCTTCATGTCGTCCATTTCCCAGCGTTCGGCCATGTTTTGCAAGGCATCGCGCAGGTCGGCGCCATAAGTCACCTCGTCGACGACAATGCCGAATTGACTGCCGATGGGGTCGGGCATTTCGACCGTCAGCAAGTCGAGCGCCGCTGCGATCGGATGGCCGGCGCGCAGGCCGCGAACAAACACATCAAGCGCGACGGGAAATTGGTCCTGCATCCGCTTGCGCGTGCGATTGGCCTTGGCCTGCAAGACCATGAGGGGGAGGAAGAAGCCCAGGCCCACGGCGAAGGTCGCAATCATCAGGAGCCGGCCGCCCCCGACCGACATGCCGTTGAAAATCATGATGAGGATCAGCAGCACGAAGACGATGACCGGTCCGGCAGCCAGCAGGAACAGCACCCGCAGCGTCGGCATCGTGATCTGCGCCGCGGTCAGAATGAGTTCCAGTTTGAGGATCAGACGAGCAATGATTGGCGGTAGATCACTCGTGTCAGCGGTAGTCGACCTGCGCAGCAATTCGAGCGCCTCTCCACGTGTGTGGCCTCGCCCGATGAGCTTCATGCGCGTATTGATCGCGCTCCTTTCGCCGTGGCGGTTGGAAAGCCAGGAGACCAAAGTCTCGACCGCGAGCAAGGTCGCACCGAACGTGCAAACCAGGACAATCGCCTTGATCCAATTTTCACTCATGGCTCAAGCTTTGCGTCTGGACGGAAGATTTCCGGGGACAGGTTGATGCCGCTGGAGATGGCGATATCCATGAAGCGCGGGCGAATTCCAGTGGCTTCGAAACGGCCCTGGACCTGGCCGTCGCCGGAAACGCCGGTCTGGCGGAAGCGGAATATCTCCTGCATCGTGATCACTTCGCCCTCCATGCCGGTAATTTCGGCAAGGCTGACAAGCTTGCGCCGTCCGTCCGCGAGGCGGCTGACCTGGATGACAATGTTGATCGCCGACGCAATCTGCGCGCGGGACGACCGGGCCGAAATGTCGATCCCGCTCATCCCGATCATTTGTTCGACGCGGGAAAGCGCATCGCGCGGATTATTCGCGTGAAC
>JBDSZD010000068.1:0-3855 GCA_039925325.1 Sphingomicrobium sp. | reverse complement strand
GCGCGCGCCGACGGGTGCGCGGTCGCGGCCGGCGCGGTCGAGCAAGCTGGTCTCGGCCGCGCTGCGCGGGGCGGGGCCACCGAACAGGGCCTCGATCGCTTGCGCTTGCGCGTCCTGTGGAGTGAGGCCGGCGGTGCCCGCAACGGGCGGGGTCAAAGTATAATCCGGCGGGATGATCAACGGCGCGTTGCGCGCGACCGCAAATTCATCCGGGGCCGGCGCACGGCGGAACGTCGAGCAGCCGCTCAAGGCCGTCGCCGCAATGAGGAGCAGGATGGGCATGGACTTACGCATGTTCGACATTCTCCTCAGGGCGCGCTTCCTTCTTCACAAGGAAGCCACGCAGTAACAGTATCACGACGCCAATGCTAATCGCTGCATCGCCGACATTGAAGTTTAAAAAGGGGTGGCAGGCACCATTGTTGTAACTCCAGCAAAGATGCTGAGGCCAGCCGCGAACGTACAAGTCGGCGAAGTCGACCACATAGCCGATGCGGCTGCGGTCGAGAATGTTGCCGAGCGCACCACCGAGCACCAGGCCCAGCGCCGCCTGCTCCCAGCGGTCCTCCTCGCGCGTGATCCAAAAAGCGACCCCGATGGCAATCGCGCAGGTCATCGCCACCAGCGCCCAGCGTACGGAGTCCGTCGTCGCGTGGAGGAAGCCGCCAGAAATGCCGTAATTGCGGGTGTAGGTCAGGTCGAAGAAGGGGATGATCGGGATATTGCCGACCTGCTCGAGCTGCAGCGGACCGGTGACGAACCATTTGGTCAGCTGGTCGAGCAGGAAGACGATGAGGGCGATGCTGAAGCCCAAAACGCGGGTTTTCATGCCAGCGCGGCTCGGAAGTTGGCAAAGTTGGCAGTGACATGCGCGCGCGCGCGTACGCACACGCGAGGGCTGCTGCATGTGTGCATGGCAGGCGGGAGCGCGATACGGTTCATGCGTTCACCTTGCACAGGAGCCGTGCTGTAGGACAGGATTTTGTCGATCCTCCCCCCGAGGGGGAGGGATTCATCGGGCTCACCCATTCACGACACCGTCGCAGCGGTTGCAGAGGTCGCCGTCGTCGGTGACTTCGGGGAGGTGACGCCAGCAGCGGCCGCATTTGTGCTTGTCGGTTTTGGTTACTCGCGCGATCGAATTGTCGACCACCTCTGAGACGATGCAGAATTCAGCGAATTCATCCGGTTGCACGTTCATTCCGCTGATGGGGTACTCGAGCCTCGCCTCCAAGCTGGAGCCGATGATCTTCTCGCGGCGCATCGGTTCGATCTCAGCTGAGACCGCCTCCCTCCCCCGTCGAAGTGCTTCGTATCTAGCTGTGAGGTGCGGGTTCCCCCAGTTTCCAAGGTCCGGCCACTCCAGCAAATGCACCGATCCCGCTTCGGGATAGCGCGTGCCCCACACTTCTTCGGCGGTGAACACCAGCACCGGCGCGGCCCAGCGGACGAGGGCGTGGAACAAGGTGTCGAGGACGGTGCGATAGGCGCGGCGCTTGGGGTCCGTGGCCGCGTCGCAGTAGAGGCAGTCCTTGCGGATATCGAAGTAGAAGGCCGACAAATCGTTGTTGGCGAATTCCGCCAGCAGCCGCGTGTAGGTGTTGAAGTCGTAATCCGCGACCGCCTGCCGCAGCTTGGCATCGAGGTCGGCAAGGAGCGCGAGCATGTAGCGCTCCAGCTCCGGCATCGCCGCCACGTCCGCGACCCGCTCCGCGTCAGAAAAACCCTCCAGCGCACCGAGCAGATAGCGCAACGTGTTGCGCAGCTTGCGATATTGATCCGCAACGCCGGACAAGATCTCCTTGCCGATGCGGTGGTCCTCGGTGAAATCGACGGACAGCGCCCACAGCCGCAGGATGTCGGCGCCATGCTCCTTCATCAGGTCGATCGGGCTGATCGTGTTGCCGAGGCTCTTGGACATTTTCATGCCCTTCGAATCCATCGTGAAGCCGTGAGTCAGCACCGTTTTGTAGGGCGCGCGGCCGCGGGTGCCGCAGCTTTCGAGCAAGCTCGACTGGAACCAGCCGCGATGCTGGTCACTGCCTTCGAGATAGAGGTCGGCCGGCGAGCTGAGTTCGGGCCAGGTTTCGCCTTCCAGCACGAAGGCATGGGTGCAGCCGCTGTCGAACCACACGTCGAGGATGTCGGTGACGCGCTCATAATCGTCCGGATCGCGGTCGGGGCCGAGATAGTCCTGCGCGCGCTCGTCCGACCAGGCGTCGACGCCTTCCGCCTTGATTGCGGCGACGATCCGCCGGTTGACCGCCTCGTCGACCAACGGCTGGTTGGTCCCGCGCTTGACGAACAGGGCGATCGGAACGCCCCAGGCGCGCTGGCGGCTGATTACCCAATCGGGGCGGTCGGCGACCATCGATCCGATGCGGTTGCGGCCTTTTTCAGGAACGAAGCGGGTGTCGGCAATGGCGCGCTCGGCGAGTTGGCGGAGGGTGGCGCCCTGGGCGAGGTGCCCGCCCTCGTTTTCCCAGCGGGTGAGGGCGCGGTCTTTCTGCCCCTCTCCCCTTGCGGGAGAGGGAGGGAGCCGCGAAGCGGCGGAAGGGTGAGGGGATGCACCGACCGACAGGCCCTCACCCTCCCACTGCTGCGCAGCGGGTCCCTCCCTCTCCCGCAAGGGGAGAGGGGCTAAGGGTCTATCCATTCCGATGAACCATTGCGGGGTGCAGCGGTAGATGACCTTGGCCTTAGAGCGCCATGAGTGTGGATAGCTGTGCCGGAACTCGCTCGCCGCGAGCAAAGCCCCGGCTTCGCGCAGGTCCGAGCAGATCGGACCGTCGGGCGCGTTGAACTTGTTGTTGATGACGCTGCCCTGGCCGCCGAGCCAGCTCCAATCCTCGCGATATTTGCCGTCGCCTTCGACCGCGAAGACCGGGTCGATGGATTCTTTCCATCCAAGGTCTTTGGCGCGCTTGCACAGGTCGAAATCGTCCTCGCCATGGTCCGGAGCCATGTGGACCAGTCCGGTGCCGGTGTCGGTCGTGACGAACTCGCCGGGCAGGAACGGGCGCGGCTTCGCGAAGAAGCCGCCGAGATGGTGCATCGGGTGGCGGGCGACGGTGCCGGCCAGGTCGGAGCCTTTGCCTCTCCAATCAGCCCTTATGTCACCACTTGAGATCCCGAGGCGCTCAATCACCTGAGACACGAGCGCTTCCGCAACGAGCAAGTGGCTCACGCCCTTCCAATCACGTGGTGCGCGATTGAGATGGAGCATGACGTAATCAATGTCAGGTCCGTAGGCGACTGCTTGATTGACCGGAATTGTCCACGGCGTGGTCGTCCAGATCACTACGTGGGCGTCCTCAAGATCGGCAATCGGCGTTTCGACTATCTCGAACGCGACATCGATCTGCGTCGAGACCACGTCCTCATATTCGATCTCGGCTTCGGCCAGCGCGGTCTTTTCGACCGGGGACCACATTACCGGCTTGGCGCCGCGGTAGAGCTGGCCGCTTTCCGCGAACTTCATCAGCTCGGCGACGATCGTGCCTTCGGCCGCGTAATTCATGGTGAGATAGGGCTTGTCCCAGCGGCCGCCGATGCCGAGGCGCTTCAATTGCTCGCGCTGAACATCGACCCATCCTTGCGCATAAGCGCGGCACTCGGCGCGGAACTCGCGGACCGGGACCTCGTCCTTATTGAGCTTTTTCTTGCGGTACTGTTCCTCGACCTTCCACTCGATCGGCAGGCCGTGGCAGTCCCAGCCGGGAACATAGGGCGCGTCCTTGCCGAGCAGGGTCTGGGTGCGGACCACCATGTCCTTGAGGATGTGGTTGAGCGCATGGCCGATGTGGATATCGCCATTGGCATAAGGCGGGCCGTCGTGGAGGATGAACTTTTCGC
>JBDSZD010000067.1:0-9867 GCA_039925325.1 Sphingomicrobium sp. | reverse complement strand
TTTTCTCAATCCCGTCCCCGATATCCACAGGGCGCAAAGGTTCGTCACCGGAATATAGGCATTCCCGCGCCAAACACTAGGTTTAGAGCCAACCCCCTCAGTTGCTACCAGCTATAGTGCCTCAATCTGAAAAAGACGCAACTAGTAAATGATCGTTAACGCATATTTTCGGGGGAAATGGTTTTAGGCGGCACATTCCCCGACGCGCTTGGCGGTCACGCCGCGTACCAGATCATAGTCGCCGGGCCCGCTGAAATAAGTGGATGTGCGGATCTGGCCGGAAAAGCTGTCGGCTTCGAAGTCGCCATCGACCATCTGGGTCAGCTCGCCCTTGCCGGAGCGGCGGCACTTATACTGCAGGTTCATCCGGCCGTTCTTCATATAGCTTTCGGACGGAGTACAGGTCTCCCCGGCTTCGACGAAGGCCGCCGGCTCGATTGCGTTTTCGGGACCGACGCAGGTGCGTGTGATGCTCGGCTCGGGGCCGACCTTGGACTGCGTGGCGGGGGTCGTCTTGTCGGTCGAGCGCAACTCATCGACCTTGGCGGTGAGTTCATATTCGCCCGGCGTGAGCGCGGTCGCCTTTTCCACGACGGTGTTGACGGGCGCTGCGCTGTCCCCCGAACAGGACGCCAGGAGGCCGGCGGCCCCCAATATGGTCAAAATCTGTCGCATCTCATTCCTCTCCCACTTCATCAGCTTGGTTATTTCGTGCACTCGCCGATCCGCTTGGCGTCAATCCGCATCCGCATGGTCATACCGCCAGGCATGCTTGCGCCTTCCATGTGAGTCTTCAGGCTCACCGCGTATGTCTCCGGGCGCAATGCTATCGTCGCGGGCAACGGTTGGTGCCGGGGCCGGTCACCGCACGACCGGGGCGGGCCTTGGTCATTTCGCCATCGAGCAGCACGGCCACGCCGTTGACTAGCACGTGACGCATGCCAATGGCGAACTGCTGCGGCTTGTCGAAAGTCGCGGTGTCGCCGATTGTCGCGGCGTCGAATATCGCGATGTCGGCCATCATGCCTGGGTGGATGAGCCCGCGATCCTTGATGCCCAGATTGGCGGCGGGGACGCTGGTCAGGGGCGGATCGCGTCAGGCATGGTGGTGCGCCGCTCGTCGCGGACATATTTGCCGAGCAGCCGCGCGAAAGTGCCATAAGCGCGCGGGTGGGTCGAGGATCTGAGGAACACGCCCCGTGGGGCCTGCGCCCTCGAGTCGGACCCGAAGCTCATCCACGGCAGCGCCAACTGCCGAGCGACATTGGCCTCGTCCATCAGGAAATAGGCTGTCTCGACCCGGCTGCCGTCCTCTATCACCAGGTCGATCGCGGTGTCTTCGGGGCTAGTGCCGCGCATGGTCGCGACCTGGGCCAGCGTTTTGCCGGTGAGCGGCTTCAATTTCTCGTTCTTGAACCCGATCAAGATCAGCTTGTCGGCGTTTCCGGCCTGCCAGTAGAGGCTTTCCCAGCCAACCGGCCGGGCGCGCATCTCGGCCAGCACGCGGGCGCGGGTCGCGGGATCCTGAAGGCGCTTTTTCCATTGTTCAAAGCCACCGGCCTGAACCCACGGGGGCATCGCCGCGTCGAGCCCCGTTGCTCCCGCGGTATAGGTGTACATGTCGGTGGTGATCCGCACGCCCGACGCGCGCGCAGCCTCGACCCGGGCGATGACCGCGTCGAGCTTGTTCCAATTGCTCTTGCCGGCCTGTTTGAGGTGGTAGATTTCGGCCGGACCGCCGGATTTGCGCGCGATCTCGATCAGCTCGTCGACCGCCTCAAGCAGATTATCGCTCTCGTTACGCATATGACTGATGTACATGCCGCCGCATTGCGCCGAGGCGGTTGCCAGCGCGATCAGCTCGGGTGTCTCGGCGTAGAAAGCTGGGGCGTAGATCAACGAGCTGCCGACCCCCATCGCGCCTTCGTTCATCGCAAGGCGGACCTCATTCTGCATCGCGGCAAGCTGGCCCGGATCGGGATCGACATCGCCTTCGCCAAGCGTGTGGACCCGGATGGTGGTGGCACCGACGAAGCTGGTGATGTTGGGCGCGATCCCGCGCTTCTCCATCTTGGCGAGATATTGGCCGAGCGTGCGCCAGTCGATGGGATATTTGATGTCGCCCTGACGCTCGGTCTCGAGCTTGACCATCGTTTCATTATACGGCCCCATCGAATTACCTTCGCCCATCACCTCGAGCGTCACGCCTTGGCGAATGTCGCTCTCGCCCGCGCCATCCTCGATCAGGCTTTCGTTCGCCCAGCTGAGCATGTTGATGAAGCCCGGGCTGACAGTCAGGCCGGTGGCGTCAATAGTGCGAGGGCCGGTGCCGGGTAGCCGCGGCCCGACCGCGACGATGCGGTCGCCAGCGATCGCGATATCGCCGAGGAAGGGCGCACCGCCGCTGCCGTCGACGATGGTGCCGTTGCGGATGACGAGGTCGTAGGATGGAGTCGGCGGAATGCTTGCACAGGAAGCGAGCAACGCGCCCGCGACAACCAGAAATGCAGTGCGCATCGCAATTCTCCCCCGAGCGCCGCCGCGTTGCGTCCCCCCGATGGGTCCACCATATGCGCAAGCGATGGCGATTCAAATCCGAACATCGCTGGCTGAGCCGGAGCCGAACGAGGCGTTCGTCCCGCACCGCCCACCACGCCCGGAGAAGGCGGAGGGCGGGCGCGCCTTCGTGCTCAAATCGGACTATGAACCCGCGGGCGACCAGCCGACTGCGATCAAGGAGCTGACCGAGGCCGCGCTGCAGGGCGAAAAGGACCAGGTGCTGCTGGGCGTTACCGGCTCCGGCAAGACTTTCACGATGGCGAAGGTGATCGAAACGCTGCAGCGTCCCGCGCTGGTGCTCGCGCCCAACAAGATTCTGGCGGCGCAGCTTTATGGCGAATTCAGGCGGCTGTTCCCCGACAATGCGGTCGAATATTTCGTCAGTTATTACGATTATTACCAGCCCGAGGCCTATGTGCCGCGCTCGGACACCTACATCGAGAAGGAAAGCTCGGTGAACGAGGCGATCGACCGCATGCGGCATTCGGCGACGCGGTCGCTGCTCGAGCGCGACGACGTGATCATCGTTGCGTCGGTCTCCTGTCTCTACGGCATCGGCTCGGTCGAAACCTATTCGGCGATGATCTTCTCGATGAAGAAGGGCGCCCACGCGGACCAGCGCGAGATCATCCGCAAGCTCGTCGCGCTGCAGTACAAGCGCAACGACCAGGCGTTCGCGCGCGGCAATTTCCGGGTGAAGGGCGACAATCTCGAAATCTTCCCGTCGCATTATGAGGACACCGCGTGGCGGATCAGCTTCTTCGGCGACGAGATCGAGGAGATCGTTGAGTTCGATCCGCTGACCGGCAAGAAGGTCGCCAGCCTCGACAGCGTCAAGGTCTATGCGAACTCCCACTATGTGACGCCCGGGCCGACGCTCAAGCAGGCGATGGAGGCGATCCGCCATGAACTTGCCGAGCGGTTGAAGGAGCTCGAGGCCGAGGGAAAGTTGATCGAGCATCAGCGGATCGAGCAGCGCACCAATTTCGACCTGGAGATGATTGCGGCGACCGGCAGTTGCGCGGGGATCGAGAATTATTCGCGCTTCCTGACTGGCCGCCTTCCCGGGGAGCCGCCCCCGACCTTGTTCGAATATCTGCCCGACAACGCCTTGCTGTTCGTCGACGAAAGCCACCAGACCGTGCCGCAGATCGGGGCGATGGCCAAAGGCGATCACCGGCGCAAGATCACGCTGGCCGAATATGGCTTCCGCCTGCCGAGCTGCATCGACAACCGGCCGTTGCGCTTTAACGAATGGGACGCGATGCGGCCGCAGACGACGTTCGTGTCGGCGACGCCGGGTTCGTGGGAGATGGAAGCGACCGGCGGCGTATTCAGCGAGCAGGTCATTCGCCCGACCGGCCTGATCGACCCGCCGGTCGAGATCAAGCCGGTTGAGGATCAGGTCGACGATCTGGTGCACGAAGCGAAGGCGACCGCGAAACTGGGCTATCGCACTTTGGTCACCACGCTGACCAAGCGCATGGCCGAGGACCTTACGGAGTATTTGCACGAGGCGGGGCTGCGCGTCCGCTACATGCACAGCGACGTCGAGACGCTGGAGCGGATCGAGTTGATCCGTGAGCTCCGGCTCGGCGTCTATGACGTGCTGGTCGGCATCAATTTGCTACGCGAAGGGCTCGATATTCCCGAGTGCGGGCTGGTCGCGATCCTCGATGCGGACAAGGAAGGTTTTCTGCGGTCGGAAACCTCGCTGATCCAGACGATCGGGCGTGCGGCGCGCAACATCGACGGACGCGTGATTCTCTACGCCGATCGCGTCACCGGAAGCATGGAGCGCGCACTCAACGAAACCGACCGGCGGCGCGAAAAGCAGGTCGCGTACAACCTTGAGCACGGCATTACGCCTGCGTCGATCAAGAGCCAGATCAACGACATCATGAGCGACGTGACGATGCGCGACGGCGTGCTGGTGGATACCGGCGACAACGAGCGTCCGCACCTCGTCGGCCACAACCTCAAGGCCTATATCGCCGACCTCGAGCAACGCATGCGCAAGGCCGCGGCCGATCTCGAGTTCGAGGAAGCCGGCCGGCTGCGCGACGAGATCCGCCGGCTGGAGGAAGACGATCTTGGCATTCCGCACCCGCAGCGGGTTGCGCCGCGGCCGGTGGGGAATAGCAGCGAGGGGAAACCCGGCACGCGTAAAGGGCGATTTGGCAAGACGCAGCGGACGCGGTTCGGGCGGTAGGGAGCTGGTCAGAGCCGATCGCGCTTGCTTGGTTGCCGTCCTTGCGCTTTACATGCATGGCGCGGGGTAATTCAGCCTCGCTTGTTTCCCGGGGGGGGTATTAACTTGAAAAAGATCATATCTGCCGTTGCGCTGGCAATGGCCTCTGTCAGTATTAGCGGATGCGCGACAGTCATTAACGGGACCAGTCAACCGGTCGGTTTCCAGAGCGATCCGAACGGCGCGGTCGTCAAGCTCGTCACCGGGCTCAGCTGCACCACGCCGTGCGAGTATCAAATGAAGCGCGGCAGCGACTCAATGGCCACCTTCACGCGCGACGGCTACAAGCCCGTCAGCGTCTACATCCAGAGCCGCACCGGCGGCGCGGCGTTCGGCAACATCCTTGCCGGCGGAATTATCGGCGGGGTCGTCGACGGCAGCAACGGGGCGTCCAACCACCTTTATCCGGACCCGGTCTACGTCCGACTGGTCGCGGTTGGTTCGACCGCCGAGCCGGTGTTGCTCGACAAGACCGGCGCAGTGATCAGCACTGTCGCGGCCTATAATGCGAAGGTCGGCCCGGACGTGCTTCAGGGCCTCGAGAAGCAGGGCCTTTATGCGACCGGCCAGGCCGGCGTGGCGACAACTTCACGCTAGCGGTCTTACGATCCTGATTGCTTGGGCCGGTGTTCAGCGCACCGGCCCATTGAACCTACCGCAGCACAGCCTTGCCCCGCATCGAGCGCGCGAACCACAGCAGCCCCAATCCGATCGCGATGATGACCAGCGGCATATATTTGTGCGCGCCTTCGTCCATGCCCGCGGGCATCTTGCTGCCGCCGAAATATTGGTAACCGAAGCTCAAAGCCATGCCGAGCAATGAGACGGCGAAGGCGTGCACGGCATAGCGGCTGCGCATCAGCAACAGGACCGAACCGGCGAGGCCACCCCATACGCCGAGTCCCCAGCCGATCTGGGCATAGAGCGGATAGCTGTCGATATAAGCGAGGATATCCTCCGCCTTAATGCCCGGCATCTGCGACAGATGATCCATGTTGCGCGTGCGCGTCATCCAATAATCGTAGCCGCCAAAGGCGTTCCACAAAGTTGCAAGGACCGCAACGATCCAGAACCACGCAGGCGCTCTTGCCGTCTCCCGATTTACAGTCATGATGTCCCCCATTGCGATCGACCAGAGAAGTCGCGCCGGGGAGAGAACGCCGCATGCAAAGAGATGTCAAATCCACGCGGTGGGGCGCAGGATTGCGACTAGGTTTCGTCGCGGGCGCCGTGGCGATCAGCCTTGGAAGTTGCGGGGGTGGGAGCGGAAGCAGTGCGGCCCCCACGCCAACCCCGACCCCGACCCCGACTCCAACTCCAACACCAACGCCAACAGCTTCGCCAATCTACACGCCGGTCGCAGCGACGCGGCCGACGACCGGCCCACAGCTTCCGATCGGCAAGTGCGTCAACATGGGCAACATGCTGGAAGCGCCCAATGAGGGCGATTGGGGACGGGCAATCGCGGACGACGATTTCACGATCATCAAGGCGGCCGGGTTCAATTCCGTGCGTATTCCGGTGCGCTGGTCGGCGCATGCCGGGGCCGCCGCGCCATATGCGATCGATCCGGCTTTCATGACGCGCGTGAAGCGTGTCGTTGGATTGGCCGAAGCGGCCGACCTCGGCATCATCCTCAACGTCCACCATTATCAGGAATTGTTCGACACACCCGACGCGCACGCGGTCCGCTTCGCGGAATTGTGGAAGCAGATTGCGGTCGCCTTCAAGGACGCCGGCCCGAAGGTCTGGTTCGAGCTGATCAATGAGCCGAACGGCGGCCTTAACGATAGCAATTTGCTTTCCGTGCTGACCCCGGCGTTGGCCAATGTGCGCGCCAGCAACCCGACGCGGCCGGTAATCATCGGCGGGCAGAATTGGAGCGGGGTCTCGTCGTTGGCGACGCTGTCGCTACCCAATGATCCCTATCTGGTTCCGACCATTCACACCTACGATCCGTTCAACTTCACGCACCAGGGCGCGACCTGGATCACGCCGACGCCGCCGCTCGGGCGGACGTTCGGAAGCAGTGCGGACTATGCTGAACTCGACCGCAATTTGCAGGCGGTCCAGACCTATATGGCGCGCTCCGGACGCGTGCCGTTCGTCGGCGAATATGGCGCCAACGATGTTGTCGGCGTGCCGCTCAGCGAACGCATCAAATATTATGAGACGATGACTTCGGCCTATGCGTCGATCGGGATCCAGACCTGCGCCTGGGGATATAGCAATACTTTCCGGCTGCGCGACGGCGCCAGCTGGTTGCCGGGCATGGTCGAGGCCGTCAAGACCACCACGACCCTGCAGTGATCGTCTTGCGAAAGTCACGCAACTGAAACCACGGCGAAACCATGCGGCACTAAGGATCGCGCATGGCAATCCTGTTTATGCTGACAATATCATTTTTACTCGCCGGACTGTGGCGCGCAGCGGCGACGTGTCCGCTGCTACGGTTGCTGGCGCGCAATTTTGACAGCTGGGCTGATGGCGCCCGGATCCAAAGGCCGCCGCTGGTTTAGCCGAGCGCTGCGCCGCTCTCCTCTTCCTCGAACAGGTTCGCCGCGACATCGGCATTTGCGCTGAGCCGCACATTATCGCCTTCGACTTCGGCAACCAGCCCGCGCGGGATATAATGATGATGGTCGTGGTGGGCGACACCGCTGTCGGCGCGGATGAGTTTGATGCGCTCGCCTTCGACCCGGTCAACCGTGCCGAGATGAACTCCGTCGGCGCCAATTACCTGCATATGTTCGCGAATATCGTCGAAGCTGCTCATCGGGTGTCTCCTCGTTTGCGGAACAGCTGTAACGCGCGACGGCCGCGCCCGCTCCGGCCAATGTTTAGATAGTCGGGTTGTGACGCTGGGTCTGGCCACCTAAGTCCGGGCGATGGCCGATGCTCGAACCGTTCCTCAAGACCCGACCGCCCCCACGCACCGGGAAACCCGTCGCAAGGACTATCAACCGCCCGACTGGCTCGTGCCGGAAATTGCCCTCGACTTCCCGCTGGAGGCAAGCGCAACGCGGGTGCGGGCGCGGCTCACGGTTCGGCGCAATGGGGACCATGAGCGCCCGCTTCGGCTGGAGGGTGATGAACTCACCGCCCTGACGGTGCGGGTCGATGGCGGCGATGCGCGCTGGCACATGGATGGACCAGCGCTGGTGATCGAAATCGACGGCGACAGCGCGGCGGTTGAAACCGAAGTCGCAATCGATCCTTCCGCCAACACCAAGCTGATGGGGCTCTTTGCCTCAAGCGGAATGCTGTGCACCCAATGCGAGGCCGAAGGATTTCGGCGCATCACCTTTTTCCCCGACCGGCCCGACGTGTTGTCGCGGTTCCGCGTGCGGATGGAAGGCGATGCCGCGCTTTTTCCGATACTTTTGTCGAACGGCAATCGGATCGCGGTGGGCGAAAGCGGGGACGGCCGGCACTGGGCGGAATGGGACGACCCGTTCCCCAAGCCCAGTTATTTGTTCGCGCTCGTTGCTGGAGACCTTCAGGCGAACCGCGACAGCTTTCGCACCATGAGCGGCCGCGACGTCGAGCTGAACATCTGGGTTCGCGCTGAAGATCTTCCCAAGACCGGCCATGCGATGGAGGCGCTCAAGGCGTCGATGAAATGGGACGAGACGGTCTACGGCCGCGAATATGACCTCGACTTGTTCAACATCGTCGCCGTGTCCGATTTCAACATGGGCGCAATGGAGAATAAGGGGCTCAACGTCTTCAACACGCGCTACATTCTTGCGGACTCGGAGACCGCGACGGACCAGGATTTCGACGCCATCGCAGCGGTTGTCGCGCACGAATATTTCCATAATTGGTCGGGCAACCGGGTCACCTGCCGCGACTGGTTCCAGCTCAGCCTGAAGGAAGGGTTCACGGTCTTTCGCGACCAATGTTTTTCCGCCGACATGGGCAGCGCGGCGGTCAAGCGAATCGAGGATGTCCGGATGCTTCGCGCCGCGCAATTCCCCGAGGATCAGGGGCCGCTTGCACATCCCGTTCGGCCGGACAGCTATATCGAGATTTCAAACTTCTACACCGCGACGATCTACAACAAGGGCGCGGAACTGATCCGCATGTTCCACACCATGCTCGGGCCGGAGAAATTCCGCGCCGGGACCGATCTTTATTTCGATCGGCATGACGGCGAGGCCGCAACCTGCGACGATTTTGTAAAAGCGCTGGAGGATGCCAGCGGCGTCGATCTGTCCGCCTTCAGGATTTGGTATTCGCAAGCCGGGACGCCGCTGGTGCAGGCCAGGCTGGAGCATGAAGCGGGATCGGGCACGGCGACGCTCCGGCTGGAACAAAGCGTTCAACCGACGCCCGGACAGCCGGACAAATGCCCGATGCCGATTCCGCTTAAGACTACCTTGATCGGACAGGAGAGCGGGCGGGAACTTGCGCCAGGGCGCGTGATCCTGCTCGATCAGTCGGAGCAGAGCGTGACCTTCGACAATGTCCAGGAAGCGCCGCTGCTGTCGATCAATCGCGGCTTTTCGGCTCCGGTGATCGTCGCGGTCGATCGCGCGTCCGGCGAACTGGAGCGGCTAGCGGCGAACGACACCGATCCGTTCGCGCGGTTCGAGGCGATGCAGGACATGATGTTGCAGGTCCTGATTTCAGGCGCGCGCGGCGAGCAGGTCGATGTCCAGCCGGTCATCCGCGCGATCCGCAATACGCTGCAATCGAATGCGCTCGATCCGGCCTTCAAAGGTGAGGCGATCGTCATGCCTTCGGAAGCAATCATCGGCGATCGCATGCCGGTGGTCGATCCCGATGCGATCCACGCCGCGCGGGATGTGCTTCGCTCGGCGATTGGCGCGACTCTCGCCAACGAACTGGCCGACGCGCAACGTGCGCGGACAATTGGCAGCGATCTTTCGCCCCATGCCAAGGGAACACGCCGGTTGCGCGCCGTTGCATTGAATCTGTTTGCTGCAGGCAATCCCGCGGAAGGAGCACGCATCGCAAAAGCGCAATTCGACGCAGCCGACAATATGACCGACCGCCAGGGCGCGCTGATGACCCTGGTGTCTCTCGACGCT
>JBDSZD010000066.1:0-7959 GCA_039925325.1 Sphingomicrobium sp. | reverse complement strand
GCGACGTGCTGCTATTGCTGTTCGGCCTTGGATCGATCCTGTTCCTGCCGACCATCGCGCTGGCTGGCATCCGTTTAATCCGATTGCGTCCCAAGGGACGGCTCAGTCGAGCCTCACTCGTGGCGGCGCTGGCCGCGATCCTGTTCGGAATTGCGGCCAGCCTGGCGTCCGCGTCCTCGGTATCAGGCCTGCCGAGCGGCTGGGGCGGAGTGATCGGAATGACCAGCGCTCGGGCGATCGATAGTGGGCTGTCGCTGATTGACAATCCGTCGATCGTCGGCCCGCTCAGGCTGACTTTGCTGCTGCTGTTCGGGATTGCCGGATTGATCCTTGCCTATCTCTCGCTTGGCCTGCTGCCCGAAGAGAAAGGCTGGGCGACGGGACTGTTCAAGCGCACGCCAAGGGAAAAACTGGCGGCCCCGCGGCGGACTGCCGAAGCCCATCAGGAACGCGCCACGGCCCCGCCAAAATCCCGCCCGGCCGTGGCGGTGTCCGAACCTGCGCATCGCGTCGTCGCGGCCCGGCCGGGAAACCGCAAATCCGGCGCCCAGCCGAGCCTCGCGCTCGGCGACAATTACACATTGCCGGGAATCGATCTGCTGATTCCAGCGCCCGAAAAGGGCAAAACCCAGATCGATCGCGCGGCACTCGAACGCAACGCCCGCCTGCTTGAGTCGGTGCTAGAGGATTTTCACGTTCGGGGCGACATCGTCGAGGTCCGGCCGGGCCCCGTGGTCACCATGTACGAACTGGAACCCGCGAGCGGGATCAAGGCCAGCCGTGTCATCCAGCTGGCGGACGACATCGCGCGCAACATGTCGGCGCTGTCCGCCCGGGTCGCGACCATTCCCGGCCGAAGCGTGATCGGAATCGAGCTTCCCAACTCCAAGCGCGAAGCTGTCAGCTTGTCTGAACTGGTCGGAAGCCAGGCGTACGAAGACCAGAATATGTCGCTACCGCTGATTCTGGGGAAGAATATCGCCGGCGATCCCGTGATCGCCGACCTCGCGCCGATGCCGCACCTGCTCGTCGCCGGAACTACTGGGTCGGGCAAGTCGGTCGGGCTTAACTGCATGATCCTGTCGCTGCTCTACCGGATGACTCCGGACGAGTGCCGGATGATCATGATCGATCCCAAGATGCTGGAGCTCAGCACATATGAGGACATTCCGCACTTGCTGGCGCCGGTCGTCACCGAGCCGGGCAAGGCCATTCGCGCGCTCAAATGGACCGTCGAACAGATGGAGGAGCGCTATCGCATGATGGCCAACCTCGGCGTCCGCGCGCTCGCCAGTTACAATGCCAAGGTACGCGAAGCCAAGGCCAAGGGCACGCAGCTCGGACGCCGAGTCCAGACCGGCTACAATGCCGAGACCGGGCAGCCGATCTACGAGACTGAGGCGCTCGACTATGACGTCTTGCCTCAGATCGTGGTCGTCGTGGACGAACTTGCCGATTTGATGATGACCGCCGGCAAGGAGGTCGAGTTCCTGATCCAGCGCCTGGCCCAGAAAGCGCGGGCCGCGGGGATCCACCTTATCATGGCGACGCAGCGTCCCTCGGTCGACGTTATCACGGGTGTCATCAAGGCCAATTTGCCGACGCGCATCAGCTTCCAGGTGACCAGCAAGATCGACAGCCGCACCATCCTTGGCGAGCAAGGCGCCGAGCAGCTGCTGGGCAAGGGCGACATGCTCTACATGCCCGGCGGCAAGCAGATCCTGCGCGTCCACGGCCCCTTTGTCAGCGACGAGGAGGTTCGCGCGGTCGCCGAGCATTGGCGTAAGCAGGGCGTGCCCGATTATATCCAGGCCGTCACCGAAGAGCCGGAAGACGGCGGCTATCTGTTCGACGGGCAGCCGACCGGCGACGACGATGCGGAAACGCAGATGTATCGCAAGGCGGTGCAAATCGTCGCGGAGAGCCAGAAGGCGTCGACTTCCTATCTCCAACGCCAGCTGCGGGTCGGCTATAACAGCGCGGCGCGGCTAATCGAGCGGATGGAGAAAGAGGGCAAAGTGGGCCAACCGGACCATGTCGGCCGGCGCGAAGTGCTGATCGACCCGGACGGCCACCCGATCTGATTCATTTCCAAGCTGAACGGCCGGGAACCGCCGAGTTCACAGCGCATTCAACGGCGGGTCGCGATAGGCTCGCGCAAAGCAATCCAGGAGCATGACATGAGATTTGCGACACATTTCGCGCGTGCGGCCGCGCCGCTGGCGATCGTCGCCGCCGCAATTCCCGTCCACGCGGCGCCGAGCCAATCTGAAGAAGATCTCGCGAAAGTCGAGACGCATTTGCGTGCGGTGAATTCGATGACCGCGAACTTCGTCCAGACCGACGGTCGCAATCGTTCGGCCGCGGGGACGCTGCAGCTCAAGCGGCCGGGTAAGATCCGCTTTCAATATGGTGCCGGCGACTTGTTGCTGGTCGCGGATGGCAGTCGCCTTTGGTTCATCGATTACACGGTCGGGCAGAAGAGCGGCTGGGCGCTCAACAAGACCCCGCTCGGTTTGCTGTTGGCGGACAACCCGACCGTGAAGAAGTTTGCGAAGCTGCAGCCGAGCAACGATCCGCGCGTGGTCGTGGTGCGCGCGAGCCGGCAACCTTACGGCACGTTGATCCTGGCCTTCATGCGCTCGCCGTCCGCGCCTGGCGGACTTTCGCTGTACGGCTGGACGGCGATCGACGCGCAGAACAAGCGGACCAGGGTCACGCTGTCAAACGTGCGCTACAATGTTGCTGTGCCGGCTACGGCATTCGCTTTTGCGGAACCGAAGAAAAAGGCGCGCTAAAAAACCGTAGCAATCCGCAACTTGTTCATCGCGCCGTCAGCCGCTGCGATGTATTTGCGAGGGTGATCCGGCAATTGCCTGGGGTTTCCCCCTGTTACCCAAGGCGAGCCGGATCACCTTGCGTGACGAACGCTCGGTCGGCCCTCGCTCCATGCCCCCGGAGCGGGGGCCTTTTTGCAGCTGCGACGACGGTGGCGCGGGGCCGGTGCGCGAGCTAGAGGACGGGCGTGGGGACGATCAAGATCATATCGTGGAACATCAACTCGGTGCGCGCCCGCGCCGAGCTGGTCGCGCGCCTGCTGAAGGAAGAACAGCCCGACATCCTGTGCCTGCAGGAAACCAAGGCGACCAACGACGTCTTTCCGGCCGCACTGTTCCGCAAATGGGGCTATGTGCATCACCAATTGAACGGCCAGAAGATGCATCACGGGGTGGCCATCGTCAGCCGGCTTCCCCTGCACGAGCCCGGGAGCCATGACTGGCAGGATAATGGCGAGGCGCGCCATGTCGGTGCGCGGCTCGAGTGCGGGATCAGGCTGGAAAATGTCTATGTGCCAGCGGGCGGCGACATCCCGGACCGCTCGGTCAATCCGAAGTTCGGCCAGAAACTGGACTTCATCGAGCGCATGACGCGCTGGTCGGAAAAGTTGCGCGAGCCGACTTTGATCGTCGGCGACTTCAACGTCGCTCCGCTGGAATGCGACGTGTGGAGCCATAAGGCCCTACTGAATGTTGTCAGCCACACCCCGATCGAAGTGGAGGCGCTGAGCCGTTTGCGCGATGCCCATGAATGGGTCGATATCGGCCGCAAGTTCGCCCCGGCCCCGGAGCGCTGCTTCACTTGGTGGAGCTATCGCTCGCCCGACTGGACCAAGAACGACCGCGGCCGGCGGCTGGATCATATGTGGGCATCGCCGACGCTGGCCGGAAACTTGAGCGCGCATCGCGTGCTTGAGCCGTGCCGCGCCTGGACGCGGCCATCGGATCACGTGCCGCTGATTTGCGAGATCGATATTTGAGCGACAGCGCGCTTGAGCAAGCCATCGCCGCCTTTCGGGGTGGGCGACCGGTGCGCATCGGTGAAGACGCTTTCGTTCCCGTCGAGACGGCCACCCACGCCCTGCTCAGGTTGATCGATCCGCGGCACGAGGCTCTTCTTCTGATCAGCGGGGGACGTGCCGCAGCGTTGGCGCTCGCCAATCATATTCACGCGGCCGACCCCGCCGAACCGGTAGCCATTGCGCCGGAGCCATGGCTGGATGCCGCTACCGCGCTCGCGCTGGCCGACCCGGGACAGGATATGCTGCGGGCATTGTCGGGGCCGCCAAGAGTAGTCCCCATCGATCACCGGGAGGAAGCCCACGCCGCCTTGATCCTGTCGCGTGCGGCAGGGCTGCTGCCGGCTTTGTGGTTGATCGAGGGTGGCGAGAGCGCGTTTTCGATCAGCATCCAGGAAGTCCATGAAACCTCCTCCGACGTCATGATCGTCGCCCGCGCGCGGCTCCCTCTCGATGACCTGCCACCGACGCAGATCGTCGTGTTCCGGGCGCGCGACGACGGTCAGGAACATGTGGCGCTGGTGATTGGCGCGTTCGGTGGCCACCCGCCGGTGGTCCGCCTCCATAGCGAATGCCTGACCGGCGACGTGTTCGGCTCTTTGAAATGCGATTGCGGGCCGCAGCTGAAGGAAGCGCTGCGGCTGATCGGGGAGGCCGGCGGCGGGATCCTCCTCTACCTTCGCCAGGAAGGGCGCGGCATCGGGATCGCCAACAAGATCCGCGCTTACGCCTTGCAGGACCGCGGACTGGATACCGTCGATGCCAACCGCCGCTTGGGCTTCGCGGACGACGAACGGAGCTATTGGCATGCCGCGGCGATGCTGCGGGCGCTCGGCGCCGATCGCGTGCGCCTGCTCACGAATAACCCGGACAAGGTATCCGGACTGTCGGATGCCGGAATTGCGGTGGTGGAACGGATCGCCCACACCATGCCGGCCAACCCCCACAACGCGGATTATCTTGCGGCCAAACGCAAGAAGAGCGGCCACCTAGACTAGGTCGAGTAGATACCCGACCTCATCGAAACCAAAAGCGATCTCGCCGACGCCAAGTGCCCGCAGCCGCTGATCATGGCCGTCGCTGCAGTGACGTCCGGCGACAAGGCCGATCACGCGGGCGCCCGACGCCAGCGCGCCAGTCACGCCGATTTCCGAATCCTCGATGATGGCGCAGCGCTCGATCGGCACCCGTAGTTGTGCAGCCGCATGCAGATAGATGTCGGGCGCCGGTTTCCCGCGCTCGACATGTTCATGGCCGCTGTAAATATGGTCGCCGAAACTCCCCTCCAGGCCAAGGTGCGCCAGATGGGTGCGGATCCAGTGCGTGGTGCTCGACGATGCCACGGCCCTCGGCAGGCCCGCAGGAAGCGAACCGACGAAACTCACCGCGCCCGTGACCGCCGCGATGCCGTCGCGCAGGACCCGCCGGCTTTCCGCTCCACGCAGATCGTGGAAAATGGGTGGTAGCGGCGCTCCGATATGCCGCTCGATCGCGCCTATGAAAGCGGGGCCGCTGAGCCCGGTGAAGTGTCGCAGTGCGTGATCCACGCTGGTCGGGTGGCCAAGCTCGGTCAGCAGTTGAGCGAGCTGGACATTGCCCTCATATTCGCTTTCGAGGAGGACGCCGTCGAAGTCGAAGATCAGCGCGTCGGGCCTCATTCGAACAAGGCCGTTCCGACCCGCACTGCCGTCGCTCCGAACATCACAGCGGCCTTGAAATCCTGCGACATTCCAATGCTTAGGCCGCTGACGTCATAGCGGCGGGTAAGCTTCGCCAGCAGCGCGAAATAGGGCGCGGGCTCGACGCCCTGCGGCGGGATCGCCATCAGCCCGGCCAGCGGCAAGGGCGACGCGCGGACTGCCGCGATCAGAGCGGGGAGTTCGGCAAGGCCACATCCGCCCTTCTGATCCTCCTCGCCGATATTCACCTGGACGTAGACGAGCGGGAAACGTTGCGCCTTGTCCGCTTCGGCGGCGAGCGCTTCCAACAATGACAGACGATCGACGGAATGAATGATGTTGAACAGGCGCACGACATCGGCAGCCTTGTTCGATTGGAGTCGCCCGACACAATGCAGACGAATGTCCGGATAGCGGTCGATGAGGGGAGGCCATTTGGCCAGCGCCTCCTGCACGCGGCTCTCGCCGAAGTTGCGATGCCCGGCGGCGATCAAAGGCTCGATTTCGTCGGGTGAGCGGGTCTTGCTGACGGCGACCAAGGTGACGTCGGCACAATCTCTCCTGGCGAGCTCTGCCGCGGAGGCGATGTCGTCGCGGATTTCCTGGAGGCGTGCGGCGGCTTCGGTCATGGCGCGCTATAGGAAGGCCAGCCGCAGCCCGCCAGACGATCAGACCAGAATCAGGATCAGAACTTGAAGGCAGTTCCGACGTAAACCGCCTGGCTGTCGCGGCGATCGTCGCGAATCGGCGAGAAACGGTCGCGATCGATGCGATAACGCACACCGCCGGTCACGGCCACGCGACGGCTGAGATCATAGGACCCGCCGAGATCGAGCGAATAATTGTCCGCCTTACGCAAAGCGGCGAGCGCCTCCCCGTCGTCGCGGTCGGCCCCGACCGCAACCCGTCCGGTGAAGCGCTTGAGCGAATAGCTGAGCCCGACGGTTGCGCTTTCGCGTCCACCGAGAGCCGGATCTGCCGCTTTCGCCTTAGCGACGTCGCCAGCCACGGCGAAGCGACGCCAGCCAACGCCAACCCCAAGGTTATAGCTGGTCGGCGTAAGCGTGTTGATCGCGGATGGTGCGCCGTCCGATGCCTGGGCAACGCGGGTTCCGCGCTGAGTCGCAACCGGTGCACGGATGGCGATTCGCACTTGTGACGGCCGGCTCTTGGCGGCCGAAGGCGTGAATTTGAACTGGTTGAGCGAGGCCCCACGGCCGGCGAAAGCAGCCGCCAGACGCGGGTCGGCATTCGCTGGTGTAAACGTGCTAACCGGATCAAAACTCAGGGAAATTGCAGGGGCACGGCGTTTTGTAGGAGCCGCAATCGCAGGAGTCAGCAGAAGTCCGACCGCGGCAATGGCCGCGATCGACTGAGCACCCCTCCATTTGCGAAATACGCGCAAACCCCGACTCCTGTTAGACAGTGGATATAGCTGGAGGGGTGTGAAGGTTCCATGACTCGATTCCATTCGGCGGTGCGCTGTGGCGAATCCATCACAATTGGGATCCCGAGCAGATGTGCTTGCGGCGGCTAGTGCAACATCTATAACGCCGGGGCTCGGATCGAGCGCTCATGCTAAGGAAGAATTGATGGCCCGCCTTTCGTTTACCGCAGCCTTGGCTGTCGTCCTCGCCTTCGCTGCCTCGGGCTGCGCGCGCAATCGCGACCTTCCCTCACAATTGGCGCCGAGCCGGGTGACCACGATTGGCGTGAACAGCTATCTGTGGCGCGCTGCGCTGGATACAGTGTCCTTCGCTCCGCTGCTGCAGGCAGACGCTAACAATGGCGTAATCATCACCGACTGGTTCACCAACCCCAAGGCACCCGGCGAGCGGGTGAAGCTGACGGTGACCGTACTCGACCAGGACTTGCGGGCGGACGCGCTGCGTGTTGCCGGGGCGCGGCAGGTGAACCAGAACGGGGCATGGGTCGATACGACCGTTTCCGCCTCGACCGTTCAGAAGCTTGAGGACATCATTCTGACTCGCGCGCGCGACATCCGCCGGACCAGCGTCCGAGGATAATCCATGTCCAGCCGCTTCGACCCGGCGGCGGCCGATCAGCGCTGGCAGCAAAAGTGGGCCGAAGAAAACTGCTTCGCCGCCGACAGCGCTTCGCCCAAGCCGAAGACTTATGTGCTCGAGATGTTTCCCTACCCATCGGGGCGCATCCACATGGGCCACGTCCGCAATTACACGATGGGCGATGTCATCGCGCGCTACCGGCGCATGCTGGGCTTTGAAGTGCTGCACCCGATGGGTTGGGACGCGTTCGGAATGCCGGCCGAAAATGCCGCGATGGAACGCAATGTTCATCCAGGAGAATGGACCTGGTCGAACATCGCGACGATGCGCGCGCAACTCAAGCGGCTTGGGTTTGCACTCGACTGGAGCCGCGAGCTCGCCACCTGCGATCCAGCCT
>JBDSZD010000065.1:0-4883 GCA_039925325.1 Sphingomicrobium sp. | reverse complement strand
AATCCGGCGACGAGCTGCTGATGGTCGACAGCGCTTATGGGCCGACCCGCAGCTTTTGCGATGATGTGCTGAAGAAGAACGGCATCGAAACGGTTTATTATGATCCACGGTCGAGCGCGGAGCAGGTCGCGGCGCTGTGCACTGATCGCACCGGTGCCGTCTTCATGGAAAGTCCGGGCTCGCTCACGTTCGAGGTGCAAGACGTCCCCGGCATCTGCGCTGCGGCGCGCGAGCGCGGCATCCCTACATTGCTCGACAATACCTGGGCCACGCCTTTGTTCTTCCCGGCCATCGCCCAGGGCGTGGATTTGTCGATCCTCGCCTGCACCAAATATATCGGTGGGCATTCCGATGTGATGCTCGGCTCGGTGACCGCCGGGCCGAAGCATTTCGACGCGCTTGCCAAGACCTATCGCGACTATGGCCAGCATGTCAGCGCCGACGACGCTTTCCTGGCGGCACGCGGTTTGCGCACGCTCGGTGTCCGCTTACGCGCCCATCAGGACGGCGCACTGGCGATTGCGCGCTGGCTGAAGGATCATTCTGCGGTCGAGCGGATCTTGCACCCCGTCTTCGACGATTGTAGCGGCCACGAATATTGGAAGCGCGACTTCCTCGGCGCGAGCGGTTTGTTCTCCTTCGTGCTCAAGGCGGGCGGCCGCGCGGAAGCCTCGGCGATCGTCGATCGCCTCCACCATTTCGGTATCGGCTACAGCTGGGGCGGCTTCGAAAGCCTGGCCATCCCGGTATCGCCGCATCGCAGCGTCAGCGCCGACCTCAAGAGCCGCGCGATCATCCGTCTGCAGGTCGGCCTCGAGGACCCACAAGACCTGATCGAGGATTTGGAGCGGGCGCTCGCGAGAGCCGCTTGATCCGTTGACGCTAGCCAGTCTGCACCATAACTGAGGCCGTTCGAGCGCGGGTATGATGTAATGGTAGCCTGTCAGCTTCCCAAGCTGAACGCGCGGGTTCGATTCCCGCTACCCGCTCCACAAAGGATCATCCGGGGGATGATCCTTTGTGGAGCGCACGAGCCCAGCGAGTGGCGACTTACCCGTTCCTCAAATTCCGCCCATTACCGGTTCGAATCCCGTGCTGCGCAAACCTTCTTCCAGTGCTTCCGCACAGCGGCGGGCGAGATCGCCGTCCTCGGATCGGACGACGAAATTGGCCCCGTAGCGCCCATCTTTCGTGAACGGATAGCTGCCGATCGCGACGCCGGGGAAAGCGGCCTCGGTCTCGCGGAGCAGATCGGCGACCTCGCTTTCGGGCGAATAAGCGCCGACCGTCTCCGACACGATTTTGCGGCCACCCTCAAGCTTGCCGGTAAGGCTTTCCAGCATGCTCGCGGTGACGCCGGGGACACCGGCCATGATATAGACGTTGCCGATCTGCAAACCCGGCGCCCCGGACGTGGGATTGGGAATGAGCTCTGCCCCGTCGGGCGCCCGCGCCATGCGCAGCCGCGCCTCGGTCAGGCCACCGCGCGTGGTGTAATAATCCTCGAGAATGCGCCGCGCATCGGGATGCACGATCACCGGAACTCCGAACGCCACCGCGATCGCATCGACGGTGATGTCGTCATGAGTAGGGCCGATGCCGCCGGTGGTGAACAGATAATCGTGCGCGGCGCGAAGCGCGTTAACCGCACCGACGATCGCTTCCTGCACGTCCGCAACGATCCGCACCTCGGCAAGCCGGATGCCCTGATCGTTGAGCCAGGTCGCGACCTGCGCGACATTCTTGTCCTGCGTACGCCCGGAAAGAATTTCGTCCCCGATGATGACCAGAGCGGCGGTCCACACCCGTACGGTCATTGCTGGGCCGCCCGCTTCTCGATTAGCGCTCGCAGCCGGGCATAGCGGTGGTCCGGAAGAAGTTGCGCGGGATCATAAGCTTTCGAGAAATGCGGAATGTTCTTAGGAAGCGTGACCCAACTCATTGCTTCCTCGGTGAAAATCGCCGCGTCGGGCTGAACGGCGTTGGGATCGTCCAGCGTGCCGACGCGAAGCCCGCGACCAAGTTCGCCGAGGCGTGGGTAGATGCTCCACATTGCGGTTCCGCACCTTGCGCAGCGAACAATCACATGGTCCCCGCCGCTTCCCGCTCTGAATATGTGCCGCGTGGACTCACCCGATGTGACAATGATCGCTTCGGCCTCAAAAAAGGCGTTCACGACTGAGGTTGATCCGGTCTGGCGCTGGCATTGAGTGCAATGGCAATTGTTGACGAAGATTGGATCGCCCCGAACCTCATATCTGAACGCGCCGCACCCGCAGCCACCGCTGAGCCTGCTTTCACTCGTCATAATGAAGCTCCTGCCACTCTCGCCACGTGGGTCGCGAACGCCTATATCTCAAGGCATGACCGAATATATCACTGTCTCGCCTGCCGACCGGGCGGAGCCGCGCAACGGCGTGATCAAGCTGCACGGCCCGGAAGGGTTTGCCGGCATGCGCAAGGCGGGAGCGCTCGCGGCTGAAATTCTCGACGCGCTGGTTCCACACGTCGTTCCCGGAGTGACGACCGACGAAATCGACCGGATCGTATTCGACCGCACGCTGGCAGCCGGCGGCATTCCCGCGACGCTCGGCTATCGCGGCTACACGCATAGCTGCTGCATTTCGATCAATCATGTCGTCTGCCACGGCATCCCGAGCGAGAAGACTCTGAAAGACGGCGACATCGTCAATATCGATGTGACGCCGATCGTGGATGGCTGGCACGGCGATACCAGCCGAATGTTTCTGGTCGGCAACGTCCCAATCAAGGCTAAGCGGTTGGTGGACGTGACCTATGAAAGCCTGATGCTCGGCATTGAGCAGGCCCGCCCCGGCAATCATCTCGGCGATATTTCGCATGCCATCCAGCGCCATGCGGAATCGCATCGCTACAGCATCGTCCGCGACTTTTGCGGTCACGGCGTCGGGCGGTTGTTCCACGACAGTCCCGAGGTCGTCCACGCCGGCCACCCCGGCACCGGGCCCGAGCTCAAGCCGGGAATGATCTTCACCATCGAGCCGATGGTCAACATCGGTCGGCCGGACTGCAAGGTGCTGGAAGACGGCTGGACGGCGGTCACCCGCGATCGCTCGCTGTCGGCGCAGTTCGAACATTCGATCGGGATTACCGAAGACGGCTGCGAAACCTTTACAAAGAGCCCGACGGGACGGGACAAGCCGCCTTACGCCTGAGCCACCGAGCGGAACGTTAGCGAAGCGAAGCAAGCGTCGTTCCGTCGAAAGATGGCGAAGGCCGGCCAGCGCGCGAAGCAGCGTCTGACGTCACGGGATTTATTCCCGTGACGGCCTCAGGTAGCCGTTACCTCCACCCCGCCACCAGCTTCCGCGCAATCTCCACATCCGGCGGGAAATCCACCTCTCCCCACTCCTCGCCTTGAATATCGAAGGTCCACACATCCGACGTCTGCGCGATGTAGTGAATCACCCGCAGATACCAGATTGTCGTGCCCTCAGGCGTGCGGATCGTCTGCTCGATCGCCGCTCGGAACCGCTCCGCTCCGTCCGCCCGAAACGCGAGCAGCCCAATCGATTCCGCGTTGACGCCGCACGCGATGCGCTTGCCGATGGCTTTGAGCCGTCCGCCTTCCTCGACCACCTTCATGTCGTCATCGTCATAGGCCGGCTTGCGGTCGATGGTGACGGCGATTCCGGGCTGCGGATTGACGAGCACGCGGCCCATCAGCGCGCGGGAAACCAATGTATCGCCGTTCCACACCAGGCAGTCGCCCGCAATCTCTTCCCTCGCGATGTAGAGCGAGCCGAGATTGTCGGCCACCTTGTAGAACGGATTGTAAATCGTCCGCACCCGGGGACCGCCGCTGCGGCGGGCAAGCGACGCGAGGATCTGATCGTCGCGGAAGCCCGTCACCACCACGGCGTCGTCCACCCCATTCGCCGCCAGCACGTCGAGCTGCCAGTCGAGCAGGCTGTGCCCTTCGAACTCGATCAGGCACTTTGGCCGGTCGGTGGTGAGCGGTCCAAGGCGCGATCCCTGGCCGGCGGAAAGAATGATCGCCTTCATGCGCGGCCGCTTGGCGGCTAAATGCGGCAGGCGTGCGGCAATCGCGGCCGCGGTCTTGCGCTTGCCCTGTCGCGCGCGCCATTGGGATATCCGCCGGTTTTTGATAAGGGAGTGACGTGAAGAAGATCGAAGCCATCATCAAGCCGTTCAAGCTCGACGACGTGAAGGACGCCCTGCACGAAGTCGGCGTGAGCGGGATCACCGTTTCCGAAGTGAAGGGATTCGGGCGTCAGAAGGGCCACACCGAGCTGTATCGCGGCGCGGAATATGTCGTCGATTTCCTCCCCAAGGTGAAAGTCGAGGTCGTGGTCGAGGATAATCTGGCCGAAAACGTCATCGACGCCATCGAGCGCGCGGCGCGCACCGGGCGGATCGGCGACGGCAAGATTTTCGTGTCCGATGTCGCCCAGGCCATTCGCATCCGCACCGGGGATCGCGGGCCGGACGCGATTTGAACGACAGTGGAGACCGAAACGACGCGCCCGACCTGAGCAGCGTTTTGGACGACGAGCGCCGTCTCGCGTCGATGGCGCCCGACGAGTTGCGCACGGCCATGCGTACCCTCGGCTACAAGACCCAGAACGAATTGGCAGCTGCGATCGGAGTGAGCCGCTCGGCCGTCAGCCTGTGGCTGGAAGGCAAAGTCGGGGTACCGCGGCCGGTCGCAATGCTGCTCAGAATGCTGGTTGCAGCGCGACGCCGGGCGTTTTAGCCCTCGATTACGACCTTGGTTCCGACCTTGGTCAGTCCGAATAATTTCTCCGCGAATTTCATCGGCAGTCGCACGCAGCCCCGGCTCGCTGGATAGCCCGGCAGCTTGCCACCGTGGAGCGCAATGC
>JBDSZD010000064.1:0-2830 GCA_039925325.1 Sphingomicrobium sp. | reverse complement strand
GGCCCCGACGGCCTCTGGCTCGATCTCAGCGGAGTATCGCATTTATTCGGGGGAGAGCGCCGCCTGTGCGGGCGCATCCTGCGTTTCTGCGCCCGGCTCGGTTTCGAAGCGCGGATCGCGATCGCGGGGACAACCGGCGCGGCTCATGCGCTGGCGCGCTTTTCCGGGCAGGACATCAGCCTCTGCCCGAATGGACAGGAAACAGAGGCCGTTGCGTCTTTTCCTCCGGCAGCGCTGCGTCTGGAGGATGCGGCAATCCGTGCCGCACATCGCTTCGGTATCGAAAGCGTCCTGGAGCTGCTGACCATGCCGCGCGGGCCACTCGCCCGTCGTTTGGGGAAAAATGTCCTGACCCGCCTGGATCAGGCGCTGGGCAAAGCAGGGGAGTCGTTCGATCCGATCCTTCCCAAACAACCGCCGCAGGCGAGCCTGCGGTTTGTCGAGCCGATCGCATCGGCGGAAGCGATCGAACGGGTTCTGGCCGACCTGATCGCCATGCTGATGACCCAGCTTGAGCAGCAGGGACTGGGCGCGCGCCGTCTTGGCCTGATGTGCGACGGAGTGGACGGACTCGTTCAAAAGCTCGCGATCGGGACTGCGGCGGCAAGCAGGGATGGGCCGCATTTGTTGCGGCTACTTGCAATGAAGATCGAGCAGATCGAACCGGGTTTTGGCATCGAGTCGATGCACCTTGTCGCTTCTCGCTGCGAGCCTTTGGCGGCGCGCCAGATCGATCATGCCCTCGCCGCGGACAATCTACCGGTCGATCTGCCACCTTTGATCGACCGGGTTGCGAGCAGGATTGGGCCGCAGCACGTCTTTCGCAGCAGCGCTGTCGAAAGCGATGTTCCCGAACGCAGCGTGCGCCACGTCTCACCCTTGGCGCAAGCCAGCGACTGGCCGTGCGACTGGCCGCGCCCCGCGCGCCTGCTGCCTTTTCCGGAACGCGTCGAGAAAGTCATTGCCGAGCTTCCCGACCAGGCGCCCGTCCGCTTTTCCTGGCGCGGTACAATGCACCGCGTGTGCAAGGCGGATGGGCCCGAACGTGTGCATGGCGAATGGTGGAAACATAATGGCGAAGCGGACGCGGTGCGCGATTATTTCCAGGTCGAGGATGAAAGCGGCGCGCGCTTCTGGCTGTTACGGCGTGGCGACGGGGTGGACGGGCGCACTGGCGACCTTAGCTGGTGGATGCACGGGGTGATGGGGTGACCCCACCCTCCGCCAATTACGTCGAGCTGAACGCGACTAGTCATTTCAGCTTTCTTCGCGGCGTATCGTCCTGCGAAGAACTGTTCTCGGCCGCTGCATTGCTGAAGCAGCGCACGCTCGGCATCACCGACCGCAACTCGGTCGCCGGGTTGGTCCGCGCAATGATCGCCGGTGATCAGACGGGGGTCCGTCCAGTCCTTGGCTGCCGCCTCGACCTGATCGACGGGAGCGCACTGCTGGTCTGGCCGCAGGACCGTGCCGGATGGTCGCACCTCACGCGGCTGTTGACCGTCGGCAAGAACCGGGCCGAACCGCGCAAGGGCGAAAAGGGGCAATGCTTCCTCCATTGGGAAGATGTCGCCGCTTATGCGGGCGGGCTGGTAGCGGCGCTGGTACCGGACAAGGCTGGCGATGCGATGAAGGTCGCGCTGGCGCAGGCAGCTGATATTTTTGGGGATCGCGCGCATCTGGCGCTCAGCTTTCGGCGCCGGCCCGGCGATGCGATGCGCATCCATCAGCTCGACACTATGGCGCGGCGTTTCGGCGTGCGCAGTCTCGCGGTCGGCGATGTACTTTACCACTCGCCCGACCGGCGCATGCTGCAGGATGTCGTCACCGCCATCCGCAACAAATGCACGATCGACGATCTTGGCTTTCGGCGCGAACGCTATGCCGATCGTCACCTGAAGAGCGTTGTCGAAATGGAGCGGCGATTTGCTGCTTATCCCGATGCGATCCGCGCCAGCGCCGACATCGCGGACCGCTGCACTTTCTCGCTGCGGGAGCTGAGCTATCAATATCCCGACGAAATCGTGATGTCCTCCCGGTCGCCGCAAGACGCGCTGGAGCAAATGACTCGCGAAGCGCTTGCAATCCGCTTCCCGCAAGGCGTGCCGCAAGCCTATTCGAAGCTTCTCGATCATGAGTTGAAGCTGGTCGGGCGGCTCAATTATGCGCCGTACTTCCTGACCGTAAATTCGATCGTCGCTTACGCCCGCAGCCAAGGCATTCTTTGCCAGGGTAGGGGATCCGCCGCCAATTCGGTGATTTGCTACGTTCTTGGCATCACCTCCATCGATCCGGTCGCGCACGAATTATTGTTCGAGCGCTTCATTTCGGAAGCCCGCGACGAGCCGCCCGATATCGACGTGGATTTCGAGCATGAGCGGCGCGAGGAGGTGATCCAGTGGATCTATGAAACCTACGGCCGCAAGCACGCCGCGCTGACCGCGGTCGTCAGTCGATATCGTGCGCGCGGGGCAGTCCGCGAGGTAGGCAAGGCGCTCGGTCTTCCCGAAGATCTCACCGGAGCTTTGGCGGGTCAGGTGTGGGGGTGGTCCAACCAGGGGGTCGAACAGCGTCATGTCGACGAACTGCACCTCGACCGCAGCGATCCGCGCCTGGCCTTGACGCTCGACCTTGCGCAGCAGTTGATCGGCACGCCTCGCCATCTCAGCCAGCACCCGGGTGGCTTCGTCCTCACCCGCGATCGGCTCGACGATCTGGTTCCGATCGAGCCGGCGGCAATGGCCGATCGCCATGTCATCGAATGGGAAAAGGACGATATCGAGGAATTGAAGTTCATGAAGGTCGATGTGCTCGGCCTGGGCATGTTGGG
>JBDSZD010000063.1:0-2555 GCA_039925325.1 Sphingomicrobium sp. | reverse complement strand
TCCAGTCCCGCCGGAATCGGCTCCCCGATGACGAACCGGACGACACCGGAATGCTTGATCGGCCCACGACCCCACAATAGCCCGCTGTTCAACGCGATCGGCACCACCGGCAGACGCAAAGCGCGATACATGCCGGCGAATCCCGGCCGCAGTTCCGGCGTTTCACCAGGTTGAACCCGGGTCCCTTCGGGATAGATGACGATTTGCCGTCCGGACTCCTTGGCCTTCTTGCCGAGCGTCAGCATCTCGCGCAGCGCTTTCGCGCCGGCCTCCCGATCCACCGCGATGATGCCATAGCAGCGCGTCAGCCAGCCAAACAAAGGCAGGTTCGCAACTTCCCGCTTGAGCACGATCACCGGCGTGTCGGCGAGATGAACCATCTCGATGGTTTCGAACATCGACTGGTGCTTGACCGCGATCAGGACAGGCTCGGGCGGAATCTTGCCTTCGACCGACACGCGGATCCCGAGCACGCGCCGCGTCGCCCAGTGAACGCATCTGGACCAGATCAGGACCATCCTGCGTGTCGGCCCGTTTCCAAGCAAAGCGGCACCCAAGCCCAATATGCAGAACACCGTCGTGCCAACGTAGAACAGCAGCGCATAGGCAATGGACCGCAAAACCGTCACCGTCTTGCGCACTCAGATATCGAGCCACATTGCGAGGCGGCGCAGGACATATTTATTATACTCGGCGAACAAGGTGAGGAAGCTCGGTTCGGTGCGGACCCCGTCGGTAACGATCTCGTAGCGCTTCTGGAGCACCCTGCGGAATTCATATTCCGCACGTCGCATGTGCCAGTCGCTCGTAATCAGCCTCACGGATTTGTAGCTTCCCTTGCGCAGCCAGCGCTGAGCTTCCTCCGCGTTGGACCGGGTATCGACCGACTCGCTCCCAAGATCGACACAACAGCGCATTGCCCGGGCGCTGCCGGGCACGCGCGCGGCGAGATCGGCCTTGGTTACCAACGGATCCGCTCCGGCGATCAGCAGCCGTGCGGCTTTGCCTTGGCGCAACACCTGAATCCCGCGTTCAATGCGACCGCTGCCACCGGTCAGCACGACCGCCACATCGGTTCGTGCGGTGTCCGCGGGCCGGCCCAATGTCACGGCGAAAAGCATGAAACCGAGCGCGTAAAGCACGATCAAGAAGGCGGCAAAGCGGGCGATCATATCGATCTGCGCAAGGCTGCAAGCACGGCGACGCGGGCTACCCAGGTCGCACTGACGACGATCAGAATTGGGAGCAGCAGGACGATGATTATGACATCCGTGACTCCGATCGGAGCCTTGCCGACCAGATCCTGCGACAGCGCGGCGCTACCGGCCAGAAGGAGGAGCGCAATGCCGGCCGCAGCCGCCCCGAGCAACGAGCCGACAACAGCGTCGAGGGCGATCTTGCGCTGAAACAGATGGGTGACCTGAAGGTCGGTTGCGCCGATCCCGTGCATGACGTCGATGGTCGAACGGTGCGTGTCGAGCGCGCCTCTGGCCGCAAGCACGACGGTTGCCGACGTCGCGAGCGCCATGAGCATGACCAGCGTGATCGCGAGCCATTGCAACGCGCGCATCGACGCCAGCAGCGGGGCGACGGACTGGCGATGCTCGGAAATGCGCGCGCCCGGGGCAACGCGAGCCACGGCCTTCGCCAGCGCCTCGATATCGGTCCCTGGATTCAAATCGAAATGAATCAGGGCCGGCACGGGTAGGTCGGCGGCACCGCCGGCAGGCCCAAGCCATTGCTCAAGCGTGCGCCGTAGCTCGGCCTCTGGAACGGCCTTTGCGCCAGTCACGTCCGCGGAGCGTAGCGTTTGAAGAACTTTGGGGAGGGCTGCGCTGCCATTGGGAACTTGCACCACATAGCGATCCTCGACACCTTCCCGAACCACGCCGGCGGCATTGGACAAAGCGAGGCCCGCCGCGGCCACGATCAGCATCGAAAAGGTCATGATCGCGATCACCCACGGCGTCGGGCCGCTGAAGCGGCCACCCGGGAGCAATCGTCGCTCGGAGGTCGAAGCAAACAGCCAATCGAGCATCATGCATCCACCGAGCGCGGCGGATTGCGGAGATTACCGGTGCGATCGACGAGGATCCCGTTTTCGAGCCGAATGAGTTGAGCCCCCGGAGTCGCGGCGATCAAGCTGACGTCATGGGTCGCAACGACGATGGTGGTGCCGAGGCGATTGAGCGCGGTGAACAGGTGCAACAGCCGCTGCGCCATCTCCGCATCGACGTTTCCGGTCGGTTCATCGGCGACCAGCAGTTCCGGCTGGCTGATGACCGCGCGAGCAATCGCAACCCGCTGCTGTTCGCCGCCCGACAAAGTCGCGGGGCGCGCGCTTGCTCGATCCGCGAGGCCAACCCACGCCAGCATCTCCCGCACTGGCCCCTCAATCTCGCCGTCTCTGCGCCCCGCGATGCGCAAGGGCAGCGCGACATTGTCGAACGCAGACAAGTGCCGGACCAGTCGGAAGTCCTGGAAAACGACCCCGATTCGCCGCCGAAAGCGAGGCAATGCATCGCGCGGAGCATCCGTAAGCTCTTCACCGAACA
>JBDSZD010000062.1:0-2391 GCA_039925325.1 Sphingomicrobium sp. | reverse complement strand
CAACGGAAATCCGTCTCCCCCGCACCCTGCTGGCGGCCGGTTACGGTGCGGTTCTGGGGATGACCGGCGCTGCGCTGCAGGCGTTGTTCGCAAATCCGTTGAGCTCCCCCGACGTGACCGGCACCAGCAGCGGCGCGGCGCTCGGCGCGGTGTTCGGCGGCTATTGGCTGAGCGTTACCAGCCCGCTTGCCCTTGCGGCATTCGGCGCGGGCGGCGCGCTGGTTTCCCTCGCGCTCTTGCTCCTGCTTACGGGGCGGCGCGGCGACGTTTCGACGATGTTGCTCGCCGGCCTTGCCATCGCGCTCGCGGCCGGCGCCGCGACCAGCCTGCTGCTCGCGCTCGCGCCCTCGCCTTTTGCCTTCTACGACGCGTTCGAATGGCTGATGGGAAGTTTTGTCGACCGCAGCCTTCCGCAGGCTGCGGCGGCATTGATCCCGGCAGCCATCGCCTGCGCCGCCCTTGCGACACGGGCCCGCGCGCTCGACGTGATGGCCCTGGGTGAAGATGTCGCCGCCTCGCTAGGCTACCGACCGCGCACTGTGGGCGTCCAGGTCGTGGTGTCGAGCGCGATGGCGGTGGGAGCCTGCGTTTCGGTTTGCGGCGCGATCGGCTTTGTCGGCCTGATCGCTCCTTTCGTGGCAAGGCGTCTCACGGCGGGGCATCCGGGGCGTGCACTCGTCCCCGCAGCCCTGATCGGAGCCATTCTGCTGTTGCTTGCCGACTTGGCCTTGCGCCTGGGTCCGCCCGGGCGACCGATCCCCGTCGGTGTGTTGACCACCGTTCTCGGCACGCCATTGTTCGTGTGGATCGTCGTGACGATGCGGCGCAGGCTGACGCCATGACACCGCTGCTCGACGCTCGCGATGTCGCTTTGCCCGGCCGCCTGGAGCCAACTAGCATTCAGATCGGCGCGGGTGAGCTGGTAGCGCTGGTCGGACCCAATGGCGGGGGCAAGACCAGCCTGCTGCGCGCGCTTGCGGACGTCGAAGGCGACGGCGGCCTGGTTGCGATCGCCGGAGAATCGCTCGCCGATGCACCGCCAGCGCGGCGTTCCAAGCTGCTCGCCTTCCTTCCGGCTTCGCGCGAAATCGTCTGGCCGATCAGCGCTCGGGATGTCATCGCCCTCGGCGCGCAGGCGATCGGCGCAGCGCGCATCGACAGTCTCATCGCGCTCCTGGAACTGGAAGGCCTCGCCGACCGACCGATCAGCAGCCTCTCGACCGGTGAGCGCGCCCGCGTTCTGCTCGCCAGGGCGCTTGCGCCAGAGCCGCGTTTGCTGCTGCTCGATGAGCCGCTGTCGAATCTCGATCCTTATTGGGCGCTGCGGATCGTCGAAATCCTGCGCAGCTATGTCGAGGATGACCAAAGGTCTGCGATCGTCGCGCTTCACGATTTGGATCAGGCGGAAGCTTTCGACCGCGTGCTCCTAGTGGACAAGGGTCGCATCCTTGCGGACGGACCTCCTGCTGACATCATAGGTGGAGAAATGCTGTCCAAAACATTCGGGGTCCAACGCCACGAAGGACGCTGGCGGATCAGGCCCTCGGCGGATCCGCGATCATTGCGGTGAAGCTGGCTTCGGCGGCGAGCTTGCCGTCGATGGTCGCCCGCCCCGCGAACTTGCAGACGCTGGTGCGCTTCTGCACGAATTCGACGTCGAGTCGGAGCAAAACTCCGGGCTCAACCGGCGCTCGGAACTTCGCATTCTCGATTGCCATGAAATAGACCAGCTTGCCCGAGTTCGCGAGACCGAGGGATTCCACCGCGAGAATGCCCGCCGCCTGCGCAAGCGCTTCGACGATCAGCACGCCGGGCATGATCGGGCGACCCGGGAAGTGCCCCTGAAAGAAGCCCTCATTGATCGTCACCGCCTTGATGGCGCTGATCGACTTGCCAATCTCGAGCGTCTCTACCCGGTCGACCAGAAGCATTGGGTAACGGTGCGGGAGCGCCGCCATCACCCGCTGGATGTCCAGCGGTCCGATGACGGCGCCCGAAGCTTCGTCCGTCACCGGCCGGCTGGAGCGGCTCTAGCAGGCTGCGCGCCTTGCGGCAGCGGCGTGACGCTGACCGCGGGCAGCGCGGCATTGAGGCCGGTTAGAACTTCGGTGGTGACATCGACGGCGGTGCTGTTCGCAAGCGTGCTGTTCTTCGACAGAACCACTGCCGCGTTGCGGCGCGCGCGGACCTGTTCGACGATTTGTACCAGCCGGGCGCCAAGCTGCTGCTGAACATTGGAAGCGGTGGACTGCAAGGTCGTTTGTGCCGTCTGCATTTCCTGCTGTGCGGCCCGCTCCCGGGTCTGGAATGCGGTGATGCGCGCCGCGAGCGCCGCATCGGGCTGCTTCCCGTTGAGCGCTTCGAACGCCTTCTGAATCGGAGCGCCCTCGG
>JBDSZD010000061.1:0-9589 GCA_039925325.1 Sphingomicrobium sp. | reverse complement strand
CGCATCACCTCGCCGGGCGGCAGCCGCGACATCCCCTTCTCCGCCATTCAATCGGCCAAGCTTCTGCTAACCGACAAACTCATCAAAGCAACCGCGCCGATCAGTAGCGAAGGCGCCGATTCCATTCAAACCGTAGAGGACTAAAACTCAATGGCCACCGCCCCCCCCGCTCCCGCCATCGCTTCGGCCAACAAGGCCGAGCTGCTTGCGATCGCCGACTCCGTTGCGCGCGAAAAGCTGATCGATCGCGGCATCGTCATCGAGGCGATGGAGGACGCGATCCAGCGCGCCGCCCGCTCGCGCTATGGCGCGGAGAACGACATCCGCGCCAAGCTGGACCCGGTCACTGGCGACCTTCGTCTATGGCGCGTCGTCGAAGTGGTCGAGGAGGTCGAGGACCATTTCAAGCAAGTCGATCTCAAAGGCGCGCAGAAGCTCAACAAGGATGCCGCATTGGGCGACTTCATCGTCGATCCGCTGCCCCCGATCGAGTTCGGCCGGATTGCCGCCCAGGCGGCCAAGCAGATCATCTTTCAAAAGGTCCGCGATGCCGAGCGCGATCGCCAATTTGAAGAGTTCAAGGACCGCGGCAACGAAGTCATCACCGGCGTCGTCAAGCGCGTCGAATTCGGCCACGTGGTCGTCGACCTCGGCCGCGCGGAAGGAGTCATCCGCCGCGACCAGCAAATCCCGCGCGAAATGGTCCGCGTCGGCGACCGCATCCGGTCATTGATCCTGTCGGTGCGCCGCGAGGCGCGCGGTCCGCAAATCTTCCTGTCGCGCGCCCATCCGGAGTTCATGAAGAAGCTGTTCGCCCAGGAAGTCCCGGAAATTTACGACGGCATCATCGAGATCAAGGCCGCCGCCCGCGATCCTGGGTCGCGCGCCAAGATCGGCGTCATTAGCCACGACAGCTCGATCGACCCGGTCGGCGCCTGCGTCGGCATGAAGGGCAGCCGCGTGCAAGCGGTCGTCCAGGAGCTTCAAGGCGAGAAAATCGACATCATCCCCTGGTCGGAAGATCTCGCGACCTTCGTCGTCAACGGGCTGCAGCCCGCGACCGTCAGCCGCGTATTGATCGACGAGGAAGAAAGTCGGATTGAAGTGGTCGTTCCCGACGACCAGCTTAGCCTCGCCATCGGCCGGCGCGGTCAGAACGTCCGCCTTGCAAGTCAGCTCACCGGCTCGCAGATCGACATCCTGACAGAGGCCGACGCGAGCGAGAAGCGCCAACGCGAATTCGTCGAACGCTCGACCATGTTCCAGGAAGATCTGGATGTTGACGAGACGCTCGCCCAGCTCCTGGTCGCGGAAGGCTTCACCAGCATGGAGGAAGTTGCCTACGTCGAAATCGACGAGATCGCGTCGATCGAAGGCTTGGACGACGAGATCGCCGGAGAGCTCCAAAGCCGCGCGGCCGAGGCGCTCGAACGGCGTGAGGCCGCTTCCCGCGAGGAACGCCGCGCGCTCGGAGTCGAGGATGCGCTGGCCGAAATGCCGCATCTCAACGAGGCCATGCTGGTCACGCTCGGCAATGCAAACATCCGCACGCTCGACGATCTCGCCGATCTCGCCACCGATGAGCTTATTCAGAAGAAGCGTCCCGAGCAGCGTCGCCAGCGCGAAACCAGCAACCGTCCCGAGGACAAGGGCGGCGTGCTTGGCGAATATAGCCTGACCGAAGAGCAGGGCAACGAGATCATCATGGCCGCCCGCGCGCACTGGTTCGAGGATGAAGACGCCAGCACTCCTGCCAAGGAGGACGCTGTTGCGGAATCGGAGCAATGACCCGCTGAGCGCATCCCCCTCCCGCATGCGGGAGGGGAGTCAACAGTCGCATGAACCCGAACGCACCTGCGTGCTCACGCGCCGCAAGGGCACGAAAATCAGCTTCATCCGGCTCGCCCTCGGCCCCGACAATCAGGTCGCGCCCGACGTTCGCGCCAAGGCGCCGGGACGCGGTGCGTGGATTTCCGTCAGTCGGACGGATCTCGACGGGGCCAATGCCAAGGGCAAGCTGAAGAGCACGCTGCTGCGCGCCTTCAAGACCAACACGCTTTCGATCCCCGAAGATCTCGGCGCCCGCACCGAAGCCGCATTGCGTCAGGCCACGCTGGACCGGCTCGGCATGGAAGCGCGTTCGGGCACGCTCCTCAACGGCTCCGAACGGGTGGAAGCCGCAGCGCGCAGCGGCAAGGTCCATCTGCTGATCCACGCCGCGGACGCCAGCGAGGACGGATGCCGCCGGCTCGACCAGGCGTTCCGCGTTGGCGGCGGTGCCGGCCGGGGACTTATTTTTCCGGAAGGCCGCACCATCTTGTCGATGGCTTTGGGGCGCGAAAATGTGGTACACATTGCGCTGACCGATCCCGCTGCCGCCGCTCGCGTGTCTGACGCGCTTGCCCGGTGGCGCGCTTTCACTGACCCGCATGCTGGGCTAGATGGCGGCCAAACCGCCTTCGGCCCAAGCTCGACTGACGAACTTGACGCCAAAGCATCTGACGAAGGAATAGAATGACCGAGCAGACCGAAAAGCCGAAGCTTGGAACCCGGCCGTCGCTGGGCCTCAAGCGCACGGTCGAGACCGGCAAGGTCAAGCAGAGCTTCAGCCACGGCCGTTCCAACACGGTGGTGGTCGAGGTCAAGAAGCGCCGCATTCTGGGCCGCCCCGGCGAAGTCCCGCCGGTCGAAGCGCCGAAGCCGGAACCGGTCGCGGAAGCGCCCAAGCCGGCAGCTCCAGTGCGCGCCGAAGCGCCCGCCCGCCGGGCGCCGGTCGATGACATCACCGCGCGCAAGGAAATGCAGACCCGCCTGCTGCGCGAAGCCGAAGAAGCGCGCATGACCTCGCTTGAGGAGGCGCGCCGCCGCGACGATCATCACCGCACGTCGACCAGCGAGGATGAGCGCCGCCGCGCGGAGGACAATCGCCGTGCCGAGGAGGCCGAAGAAGCACGTCGCCTCGAGGAGGCCGAACGCGCCGCCGCCGCTCCGCCCGAGCCCGAGGCGCCCGCGCCTGAGCAGGCCCGAACCGAAGAAGAGGATCGCGGCTTTCGTCGTCCGGGCGCGATTCCGACGCCCAAGCGCCCGGACCCCGCGCGCCCGACCCGTGGCCGCGACGATCGCCGCCATTCCGGCAAGCTCACCGTCACCCGCGCTTTGTCCGGAGAGGATGACAATCGCGCCCGCTCGCTGGCCGCGCTGCGCCGTGCGCGCGAGAAGGAAAAGCGCCACCATCAGCAATCCGGCCCCGCCGCCAAGCAGGTCCGCGACGTCGTCGTTCCCGAAGAGATTACGGTGCAGGAGCTCGCCAACCGCATGGCCGAGCGCGGCGGCGACCTGATCAAAGCATTGTTCAAAATGGGCTCGCCAGCCACGATGACCCAGACGATCGACCAGGATACGGCCGAGCTTCTGGTCACCGAGTTCGGCCACAACATCAAGCGCGTGTCCGACTCCGACATCGACATCGACTCTTCGATCGACGTCGATGCCGACGAGACGCTGCAGGCCCGCCCTCCGGTCGTCACCATTATGGGCCACGTCGATCACGGCAAGACGTCGCTGCTCGACGCCATCCGTGGCGCGGAAGTCGTTGCCGGTGAGGCCGGCGGCATTACCCAGCATATCGGCGCCTATCAGGTGACCGTCGCGGACGGTGCCAAGGTCACCTTCCTCGACACTCCGGGTCACGAGGCCTTCACCGAAATGCGCATGCGCGGTGCCAACGTCACCGACATTGTCGTGCTGGTTGTCGCCGCCGACGACGGTTTGAAGCCGCAGACGATCGAGGCGATCAATCACACCAAGGCCGCAGGCGTGCCGATGATCGTTGCCATCAACAAGATCGACAAGCCCGATGCCAAGGCACAGCGCGTCCGCGAGGAATTGCTGCAGCATGAAATCATCGTCGAGGAAATGGGCGGCGAGGTTCAGGACGTCGAAGTCTCGGCGCTCAAGAAGACCAACCTCGACGGTTTGCTCGGCGCAATCCAGGTCCAGGCCGAAATTCTCGAACTGAAGGCCAATCCCGACCGCGCCGCTGAAGCGACCGTGATCGAATCCCGGCTCGACAAGGGCCGCGGACCGCTTGCGACCGTGCTCGTCCAGCGCGGCACGCTGCGGGTCGGGGACATATTCGTCGTCGGCGCTTCCAGCGGCAAGGTGCGCGCGATGCTCGACGACAAAGGCCGCCAGATCAAGGAAGCCGGCCCATCGGTGCCGGTCGAAGTGCTCGGGCTGTCGGCGGTTCCCTCCGCTGGCGATCCGTTCACCGTGGTCGAAAATGAGGCGCGCGCACGCGAGGTCGCGGCCTATCGCCAGAGCGTGCTCGATCTCAAGCGCACCACCTCCGCTCCGGTCAGCCTCGAAAACCTGTTCGCTTCCAAATCCTCAACCATGATGGAATTCCCGGTCGTGGTGAAGGCCGACGTGCACGGCTCGGCGGAAGCGATCAGCACCGCCCTCAATCGCCTCTCGACCGACGAAATCCGCGTCCGCATCCTGAATTGGGGGGTCGGTGCGATCACCGAAAGCGACGTGACACTCGCGGCAGCCAGCGGCGCGCCGATCATCGGGTTCAACGTTCGTCCCAACGCCAAGGCGCGCGAAGCGATCAACCGCACCAAGGTCGAGCTTCGCTACTACGACGTCATCTATCACCTGACCGATTGGGTGAAGGCGGCGATGGGCGGTCAGCTTGGACCGGAGATTATCGAAACGGTCGTCGGCCGCGCCGAAGTCCGCGAGGTCTTCCCGGCCGGCAAGAAGGACAAGGCCGCCGGCCTGCTCGTGCTCGAAGGCGTCATCCGCAAGGGCCTCAACGCCCGCCTCACCCGCGAGGACGTCATCGTCTCGAAGACTACGATCAGCTCGTTGCGCCGCTTCAAGGACGACGTCGCGCAGGTCATCGCTGGCCTGGAATGCGGCGTGATGCTCGCCGACACCAACGACATCAAGGCGGGCGACAACCTTGAGGTGTTTGAGGTGGAAGAGCGTGCTCGCACGCTGTGAGCGAGGAGCCGACGGAAGAGCAGATCAAGCAGCGGCAAGGCTGCGCAGAGGGCTTTTTTGGCTGTCTCTTCAGCCCCGGTAGCGCCGGCTGTCTGCCACTGTTCGCGGCTCTCCTTCTTACTCCGTATTGGGTGTTCTGATGCGCAAAGTCGAAACCCCCGAAGGCCGTTCCGTCCGCCTGCTCCGCGTCGGCGAGCATGTGCGCCATGCATTGAGTGAAATTTTGATGCGCGGTGACGTGCATGACGAAACGCTCGCCGCGCATCTGGTCAGCGTGACCGAAGTGCGCATGTCCCCCGACCTCCGCCACGCGACCGTGTTCGTGAAGCCCTTGCTCGGTCAGGACGAGGAGGAAGTGCTCAAAGCGCTGCGCACCAATACCGCTTTCTTCCAGAAGGAAGTGGCGCGCCGGATGACCACCAAATATGCCGCCAAGATCAAGTTCCTCGCAGACGAAAGCTTCGACCAGGGCGGCAAGATCGACGCGATCCTGCGTTCCGGCCATGTTGCGCAGGACCTCGGCGATGGCGAAAAGTGAAGGTTCTCCGCTGAAACTTGCAATTTTCGCCGCTCGACAGGTTGCGGTTGTTCTGGAATTGTCGCGACCTGGAGGGCTTGGGTCGTGACGTCGCTTAAGATTTTGTTGTTGCTTGGCGCTGCGGTTGCTCTGCCCTGCTCCGCAGCCGTCCAGGATGATGAGCTACATCCAGTCGAATATCCGACGCTGGCGAAGTTCGCGGGCCAGCCAACGGACTTCGTTCCGAAGGGTTGGAAGTTGGTCGCCGTTGAAACCGGCGAC
Source organism: Sphingomicrobium sp. (assembly GCA_039925325.1). Taxonomy (GTDB): domain Bacteria; phylum Pseudomonadota; class Alphaproteobacteria; order Sphingomonadales; family Sphingomonadaceae; genus Sphingomicrobium. The sequence continues at coordinate 3,780 of JBDSZD010000061.1, read as the reverse complement.
CTAAACGGCGACAGACGGCCTGACGTCGCCGTCCTCATGCGCATGAAGGACCCTGCGCGGATTAAAACGGTCGAGAACAATCCCTATTACAAGACGGACGACACGAATCCTTATTTACTCGCGGTAGCCTTCGCGAATGGCCAAGGTTACGTGCTGGTGGCGAGTAATCACAGTCTTTTCCCGGACGACACCGCGCCAATCCACGCGGATACGCCGCCCGACGGCGATACCGTAAAGATCGCCCGCGGAGTCCTGACCTTATCCTTCGAGCATTTGCGTAGCCACGAGCAGTTCAGCTTCCGCTGGGACGGCAAGGCCTTCGCATTGGTGGGTTTTGATTGCGGGGGAGTTTCCGGTGGCACCTATATTGGCCTCAGCGCGAACTATCTGACCCGAAAGGCCCGAATTGAGCGGGGCGACGTCAGTGACGACCGGACCGCTGCGACGACCATTCTAATACGGCCCGGTAAACGCCCTACGCTCGAGCAATTGGATACCAAAGACTGGTATTTTGAGCTGGGTAAGGACGCCGACGGCGATGACCTGAGTTGCTGAGTAAACCAGTGATTGACCTCGCCGGCCTCGACGACGCCATGACCGGCGACGGCTGCCGCGCCGAGCCGTTCACCGAAGCGCACCGCGATTCCCTTCGCGCCGCCTGCGCCGAGGACCGCGACATCTGGGCGATGTACGCCAATAACTTCGGTCCCGACGGGTTCGACGCCAGCATCGACAGCTACACGTCAAACCCGCGCAACCGCACTTTCGTCCTGTTCGATGGCGACGAGCTTGCAGGAATGTCGAGTTTCCTCGGCATCGATGATTCTCGCCAGTGCCTCGAAATCGGCGGCACTTACTACCGCCCGCACCTGCGCGGCACCGGCTTCAACCGCCGCGTCAAGGACATGATGCTCGCCCGCGCGTTCGCCTCCGGCATCCGCCGCGTCGAGTTCCGGGTCGACGCCCGCAATGCGCGCAGCCAGGCGGCAATGAAAAAGCTCGGAGCTGTCCGCGAGGGCCTGCTTCGCGCCGACCGCATCACCTGGACCGGCCACGTCCGCGACACGGTGTTGTTTGCCATCCTCAAGGATGAGTGGCCGATCTGACCTCTCCATTCGTCATCCCCGCGCACGCGGGGACCCAGCCAAACAAAAAACTGGGTTCCCGCGTGCGCGGGAATGACGAATAGTAGCGCACGCATGGCCAAACTCTATTTCTACTACGCCGCGATGAACGCGGGCAAATCGACCACCCTGATCCAGGCCGATTTCAACTATCGCGAGCGCGGCATGGAAACCATGACCTGGACCGCCGCGCACGACGACCGCTCGGGCGTCGGCGTGATCGGTTCGCGCGTCGCTTTGTCCACGCCGGCCCGCACCTTCGCGCCCGACATCGACATGTTCGCCGAAATCGCCGACCAACTGAAGCGTCGCCAGCTTCACTGCGTGCTGGTCGACGAAGCGCAATTCCTGACCCGCGACCACGTCCTGCAACTCTGCCGCGTCACCGACGATCTCAACATTCCGGTGCTGTGCTACGGCCTGCGCACTGACTTTCAGGCCAACTTGTTCCCGGGGTCCGCGGCACTGCTCGCGCTCGCCGACAGCCTGGTCGAATTGAAGGCGGTTTGCGAATGCGGGCGCAAGGCGACGATGAACCTGCGCGTCGATATCGAAGGAAACGCCGTCGCCGCCGGTGCGCAGACCGAAATCGGCGGCAACGACCGCTATATCGCTTTATGCCGAAAGCATTTCTTCGAACGATTGCACGCGGGCCAAGCGGATCAGCTACGGCTTGCCTTGCCGGACTAAGTCAGTCGTCGTCGTCTTGATCATCCGGCACTAGCAATGGATCGTCCCGCTGCGGCAGGAACCGCCACCACAGCAGAACGCTCAGCGCCAGTGCGCATAGCTGCAATGCACCGGCGGCAGCGATCATTGCGACCGGCTCGCCACTGCGCGCGACGAGTGCGACGGCGATCGTCGCAGCGATCAGCGCGAAAATCGCGAAGCCTGCGCGGCGATGCGGCATGTAGGGTTCCAGCCGCCCGTGCAGGTTGAAGCCCCGCCCGGTTCGCGCCGCGAAATTCCCGAATGGTCCGAACACCGTCAAAATGTTCTTTGTCAGGCGATAGGTGATCAGCCGCCGGGAACTGACTACCGTGTTGCGGGCGATCTCGGCAAAGCGAAGTGGCGCGTCGGTCGGTGACTGCGGCTTCGGTGCGCTGGCCGGGCGAACTATCATGACGGCCGCAAGCGCGACCCAGTCGCGTAATCCGAATGCGATGGCAAAGCCGAGCGGTCCTGCCCCGAGAGCCAGCGCGATTCCCGCGCCGACAATTCCCCCGAGCGCGGTCAAGGATTGCAGATACGGAACTCTAGTGCGGGGATCGAGCGCCCGGTACAGCCGCGCCGGATATCCCAGGGCAACCAGCGGAAGCATGTGGGCAATCAGGATCTGACCCAAGACCACCAGGGTCAGTGTCAGCAGCGCGACTTCCAGCACCAGCGCTGCGAATGCCGCAACTTGTACGATGGTGGCCAGCCGAAACGCAGATTTCCTGGTTTCGGGCGCGGACCCGACGCGTCGATGAATTCCACTCAACGTGCTCATCTGCGTCAACATCAGCGGCGCCCGCACCAGCACGGTCGCGGCCAGCAATCGCGCTGCGTCGGCATGGCCGATCCGCAATGCAACGATCGCCCAGAAGGCGAGGATCAGCGCCATCGGAAGATATTCGCGGGCGGTCAAGCGAAGCGCCTTACGCCCGGCCTTTTGCGCGCGCGACCGTGGCGGCCGCCCGCGATCTTCGGCCTCGTCTTCGGATGTCCCGCGCTGTTCCAATGCCCCTCGCTGGCGGCGGCTTATGGTCAAGCGACCCGACCTTGTCTATCGCGCCGCAGGATGGCGCTCAGCGGCTGGATCATCCTCGACAAGCCCGTCGGCCTCGGCTCGACGCAGGCCGTCGGCGCGGTCAAGCGCCTGCTGCGCGAAGCGGGCGAGCCGAAGACCAAGGTCGGTCACGGCGGCACCCTCGACCCGCTCGCCAGCGGCGTACTGCCGATCGCTTTGGGCGAAGCGACCAAACTCGCCGGCCGGATGCTCGACAGCGACAAAGCCTATGAATTCACCACCCGCTTCGGGGAGCAGACCGACACGCTCGACAGGGAAGGTGTGGTTGTGGCCACTAGCGAAATCCGCCCGACGCGAGCGCAGATCGAGGCAGTGCTGCCGCGCTTCACCGGCCCGATCGAGCAGGTGCCGCCCATCTACTCGGCACTGAAAATCGACGGGAAAGCAGCGTACGAGAGAGCGCGTGCTGGCGAACACATGGAAATGAAGTCGCGTGCAGTAACCATTCACTCCCTTGCCGTTCGTCCTGAGCTTGTCGAAGGACTGCCCTTCTCGAACATCAAGGGTAAACAGGACAACCCTTCGACAAGCTCAGGGCGAACGGACATGACTCTGGCAACCACCGTCTCCAAAGGCACCTATATCCGCAGCCTCGCCCGCGACATCGCCCACGCGCTCGGCACTGTCGGCCACGTCGTGATGCTCCGCCGAACCAAGGCCGGCCCCTTCACCTTGCAACAGGCCATTTCGCTGGACTTTCTGAGCGAAGCCGCTAAGGCGCGGCAACTGACGAGGATGGTAATGCCGCTCACTGCGGCGCTGGACGACATCCCGGCCCTCCCCGTCACTCCCGATCAAGCAAGGCTGCTCCGTCAGGGCCAGCGGCTTGCCGGGTTCCCCGCAACGCCGGGGCTTCAGCTTGCG
>JBDSZD010000060.1:0-3580 GCA_039925325.1 Sphingomicrobium sp. | reverse complement strand
TCGCGCAGCGGTTCGATGCGTGGACGGGCAAGCCATTCGTCAAGCTCCGACGCGAGCGTTTCGCACGCCCCAAACAATTGCGGATCAGCGCCAAGTCCGTCCTCCTCGTCATAGTCGATCGCCGCCTCGGCCCGGGCCGAAAGGACAAGCACGCGCTCCTGCCACTCTTCGACCTGGCGCCTCAGTCCGCCTTCCGCGAGCGCAAGTGCGGAGCGGCGCTGACTCTCGGTCTCCGCTTCCAGAAGGTCGGCGAGTCCCTCCGCCTCGGTCAGGTCGATGCGGCCGTTTTCGAAGGCGCGGCGGGTGAACTCGCCCGGCTCGGCGATCCGCAGGCCGTCGATTCCTTTGAGCGCTTCAAGCACGGCATCGACGACCGCCCTGCCCCCGTGGCAGTGGAATTCTACAATGTCCTCGCCCGTTGCGCTCGCAGGGCCGTCGAAACGGAGCACGAGCGCTTCATCCAATACGCCGTCGCTGGACCGCAGCGTACGCAGAGCGGCCTGGCGTGCCGGCGGGATATCCCCAGCGAGCAATCGGCAAGTCGCGTGCGCGCCGGGGCCGCTGATACGCACTACGGCGATAGCGGACGGCGGACGGCCACTGGCGAGCGCGAAGATTGTTTCGCGCGCGGTCAGTGTATCAAACCAGGAATGGGCCGATATGTGGAGAGACATCATGCCAGCCTTCCCAGATCATCTTGAAGGCGACCCACACGATGACGGCCAGGCCGACATAAGCGATCCAGCGATAACGCTCGATATATTTGGCAATCGCATTTGCAGCGACACCCATCAGAATCACGGACAGGATCAAACCGAATACCAGGATCCACGGATGGCCCTTGGCCGCACCGGCCACAGCTAGCACATTGTCGAGGCTCATGCTGACGTCCGCGACAGCGACGCCCCACACAGCGCTAGTAAAGCTCTTCGCCGGCCGCATTCCCGAGTGCTCGTCCCCTTCGACCTCGGGCGAACCGGGTGAATGCTCGTTCCGAAGCTCGCGCCACATCTTCCACGCGACCCACAACAGCAGCAGCCCGCCAGCCAGAATCAACCCGACGATCTGCAATAGTTGTGTGACGAGTAATGCGAAGGCGATCCGCAGCACGAGCGCCGCGAGGACGCCGATCATGATGACCCTCTTGCGCTGTTCCGCGGGCAGCCCAGCGGCAAGCGCACCAACGACGATCGCATTATCGCCCGCTAGGACGATATCGATCACCAGGATTTCGAAGAAGGCGGCGATCGCGTCAGGCGTAAGAAAGGCGGTGAGGTCCATGAGTTCGCCCTAGCCGAGGCCGAGCGCAGTCCTCAACCCTAAGACATGCTCGCCGCCAACCCATCCTTCGTAGACCATGTTGATCGCGACATAGAGGATGACGGCAAGGCCGATATAGTTGATCCAATGATGGCGCTGGATCAGCCGTGCGACGTAATTGGCGGCCAAGCCCATGAAGAGCACCGAAAAGGTCAGGCCGATGAACAGCAGCGCCGGATTTTCCCGCGCGATCGAAGCGACCAGCAACACGTTGTCGAGGCTCATCGACAGGTCCGCGATCATGATCTGGATCGCTGCCCGCAGAACTGTCTTGGTCGCCTTCGGGCCCTCGACGGCCTCGGTATCCGGATCGTCGGAGATCTCAACCTTGGCGGGGTAAAGCTCCCGAACCATGTTGTAGGCGACCCACAGCAGCAGCAGCCCGCCGGCAAACACCAGGCCGGTGATCTTGAGCAACTGAGTCGCGAGCAAAGCGAACCCGACCAGAAAAACGAGCGCCATGCCGACGCCGAACATCAGGACCTTCTTGCGGTCCTTCTCCGGAAGACCGGAAGCGAGCGAGCCCATGATGACGACATTGTCGCCGGCCATGGTCAGGTCGCCAATGATTATCTGGCCGAGCTTGGCGAGTCCGGACGTCGTAAGAACGCCCGAGAAGTTGAACATGCTTGAGGTCATCAGACGATCGACTCCCCGAAATATTCCACCGTCGGCATCGGCTCATAGAAATGGTGCAGCAGCTTGCTCCAGTCCTGATAGCGGTCCGAAGTGCGAAAGCCATCGCGATGCGCGGCGACGTCGCTCCAAACCACCCGCAACAGATAACGGTCCTTGCCATCCACCGCCGGCCGCACCTCGATGCCCTGAAACCCAGGCGAGGCGGCAATCAACGCCTTGGCATTTTGCAGCGCTTCCATGAAAGCAGCCGACTGACCGGCTTGCACCTGAAGCACCGCATGCTCGACGACCACGGGCGGTTACTGGTTCATCGACGCGAAGAAATCCTCGTTCGATTTCGCGTCCTTCATCTTGTCGAGCAGGAATTGCATCGCATCGATCGTGCCCATCTGCATCAGGATCCGGCGCAGCACCCACATCTTGGTGAGGATCGACTGGTCGACCAGCAATTCCTCCTTGCGAGTACCGGACTTGCCGACATCCAGCGACGGGAAGATGCGCTTGTCGGAGACCTTGCGGTCGAGCACGATTTCCGAATTGCCGGTGCCCTTGAACTCTTCGAAAATGACTTCGTCCATCTTCGATCCGGTGTCGATGAGCGCGGTGGCGATGATCGACAGCGACCCGCCCTCCTCGATATTGCGGGCCGCGCCGAAGAATCGCTTCGGGCGCTGAAGCGCGTTGGCATCGACGCCGCCGGTGAGCACCTTGCCGGAGCTCGGAACCACGGTGTTGTAGGCGCGGCCGAGACGCGTGATCGAATCAAGCAGGATCACCACGTCCTTTTTGTGCTCGACCAGCCGCTTGGCCTTTTCGATCACCATTTCAGCGACCTGCACATGGCGCGATGCGGGCTCGTCGAAAGTCGAGGAAATGACCTCGCCGTTGACCGAGCGCTGCATGTCGGTGACTTCCTCCGGCCGCTCGTCGATCAGCAGCACGATTAGGAACACTTCGGGGTGATTGTCGGTGATCGCCTTGGCGATATTCTGCAGCAGCACGGTTTTGCCGGTGCGCGGCGGCGCGACGATCAGCGCGCGCTGCCCTTTGCCCTGCGGCGCGACGATATCGATCACCCGCGCCGACTTGTCTTTGACCGTGGGGTCGAGCGTATCGAGGCGCAGCTTTGAATCGGGGTAGAGCGGCGTAAGATTGTCGAAGTTGACGCGATGCCGGACGGCGTCCGGCTCATCGAAATTGATCTGGGTAATCCGCGTCAACGCGAAATAGCGCTCGCCATCCTTGGGACCGCGGATTTCACCTTCGATCGTATCGCCAGTACGCAGGCCGAAGCGACGGACCAGATTGGGAACGACATAAATGTCGTCCGGTCCCGCGAGATAATTGGCCTCCGGGGAGCGCAGAAAACCGAAGCCATCGTTGAGAACTTCGATCGTCCCCATGCCCATGATCTCGGCGCCATTTTCGGCGCGGACCTTGAGGATCGAGAACATCAGGTCCTGCTTGCGCAGCGTCGACGCGCCCTCGATGCCCATCTCCTCGGCCATTGCGACGAGTTCGGCGGGGGTATTTTTTTTGAGGTCTTTGAGATGCATGGGAGTCTTTTCTGGAAGGTGTTTTTTAAGATTGATGCTTGGAGTGACGCGAACGATGGCCAATC
>JBDSZD010000059.1:0-4407 GCA_039925325.1 Sphingomicrobium sp. | reverse complement strand
GCGAAAGCGAGCAGCAGATTGCGCGGCTGTTCGCACGGGCACGGCAGGTCGCTCCGACCATCATCTTCTTCGACGAGCTCGACAGCCTGGTTCCGGCGCGCGGAGGCGGAATGGGAGAACCGCAGGTTACCGAGCGCGTCGTCAATACCATACTGGCCGAAATGGACGGGCTCGAGGAGTTGCAGAACGTGGTTGTGATCGGCGCGACCAACCGCCCGAACCTAATCGATCCGGCGCTGCTTCGCCCGGGCCGGTTCGACGAACTTATCTATGTCGGGACCCCAGACACTGCGGGGAGAAGGCGAATCCTTGCCATTCACACGGAAGGCATGCCGCTCGCCAAGGATGTCGATCTGGAGTCGCTGGCGCGCAGGAGCGAGCGGTTTACCGGCGCGGACCTTGAGGACCTCGTCCGGCGCGCCGGCCTGACGGCTCTGCGCGGCGGGCTTGACGCGGTGACCGTCACGATGGCGGATTTCGAAACCGCGCTGACCGACACGCGCGCCTCCGTCACGCCGCAGATGGAGGAAGAATATGCGCGCATCGAGGAGACGCTGAAGAGCGACGCCGTGCGTCCGATGGGCGGTATCGGTTTTGTTCTGCCTGGCATGCTTCGGCCTCGCCCTGGCGGGAAAGACGACGACTAAGCGGAACTTGCCAAGGGGCGGCGCATTTGCCAACGCTCCGCCTCTTGTTCGCACCGCCACGGAGATTTCATGCCGAGTTCGACTGCCAGAGCGCTCAAGGATAGCCGCAAGCTCGTGCGGCAAACAGAGCGGCGCACCGTCAACCCGCACCTTCAGTTCCTGCGCGGATTCCTCAAGCATCCGGTGATGGTCGGCTCGATCATTCCATCGAGCCGCGTGCTGATCGAGAAGATGCTCAAGCCGGTCGACTGGGAGAACACGAAGGTGTTCGTGGAATACGGCCCGGGCGTGGGCACGTTCACTCGGCCCATCCTTGAGAAACTGGGCCCCGATGCGACCTTGGTGACCATCGACACCAATCCAGAGTTCACGACTTTCCTCAAGGAATCGATCGACGATGAGCGGCTGGTGGCGGTGACGGGCTCAGCTGCCGACGTCGAGAAGATCCTCAGTGACCGCGGTTTCGAGCACGCGGATTACGTGTTGTCCGGGCTTCCCTTTTCGACCCTTCCGCCGGGTGTCGGCGATGCGATCGGGGAAGCAACCGCCAAGGTGATCCGTCCGGGCGGGGCGTTCCTGGTCTACCAGTTCAGCCCCAAGGTGCTGGACTTCATCAAGCCGCATTTCGAACGGGTCGAGCGCGGGTTCGAGTGGATCAATGTGCCGCCCGCCACCCTTTTCTGGGCCTGGCGCGACCGCAATTGACGTTCAATCGCCCGATTGAACGAAGTTCAGCCTTCGCGTGACTCCATAATCGAGGCTCGTGACCAGAAAGAAAGACAGCGCCCAGCGGATGCGGTTGAATAAAGTGGCGCGTCGTTTCTGAACAGCGGGCGTGATTTCCACACAGGCTGCAATTTCCCCCTCGAAATATGTGCGCATCATTTTGGCGAACTCCGGATCGTCGATTCGCAACATCAATTCCAGGTTGAGATACAGGCTTCGGATATCGAGATTGGACGATCCGATGTGCACGACGTCATCAAGCACAACGAGCTTGGAGTGCAGCTTGGTTGGTAGATACTCGAACACTTCGACCCGGTGCCGCAGCAACCGTCCGTAGGTGAATCGCGCCGCCGCGATTGTAGCATTATTGTCGGACTTTGCCGCCGTGATCAGGCGCGCCCGCCCGCGCCCGCCGACCCGTGCGATCCGCCGCAGCATGCCCCATGTCGGCGCGAAATAGGCTGCGATCATCTCGACATCATGACTATGGACGAGGTCGCGACAGGTGGACACGCCCCACGGGCTGAGCCTTGGAGTCGGCCCCCCAAGTTGCCACTGAAGCTTTCCGTCGCCCTCGCTGAAGTGATAAACGAGATGGCGCAGCGTCCGCATCTTTGGGCGGTCTGTCCGGGTCCAGCGCAGCAACTCATCGTAATATGGCCCCAGTTTCGACGCCGCCGGCCCCTCGATCGTCAGGCCGATATCGCGCCAGCCACCCTCCTCGACCGACTGGAAATAGTCATCGGCGACGTTAAATCCGCCGATGATTACGCGGGCATCGGGCGAGCCGCTGTCGGCAAGGGCAAGCTTCTGATGGTTGCGTAACAAATACCGCCGCCCGAACGACGGATGAAATCGGCAGAATTCCGAGCAATCGGCCAGTTCCGCGAAGAAGTCGGCCGGAGTCGCGGAACTGCCGAATCCGTCGATCAGCAGCGAGACCTTCACGCCTCGCCTGGCGGCACGCAGCAGCGCATCCCTGGCTTGTGTTCCAGCTGCATCCGGAAGGAAGATATAATAAAGCAGCCGCAGGCTTTCGCGCGCTTCATCGATAAGATTAATCAGCGCCTCAAACCGCTCGGCTCCTTCCGCCAACAGGATGAGAGCATTGCCGTCGACGATCTTACGCCGCATATCTTGGCCGACGATAGGCGGATTGTTCGGCGTATCTTCCACACTTTTGGCTGTGGCCGTGACCGGACGACATGGCAAGCGGGCCCAACAATCCTTGACCCGGCAGTAGGTCACCGCTATCTCGCCCCCTTTCCGAATTTCGGTATTTTGCGGAGCGACCCATGGCGCGCGTTACGGTTGAAGATTGTGTCGACAAGATCCCGAACCGGTTCGACCTGGTTCTGATGGCGGCGCAGCGTGCTCGTCAGATTTCCGGCGGTGCCGACCTCACCGTCGATCGCGACCGGGACAAAAACCCCGTCGTTGCCCTGCGCGAAATCGCGGAAGCAACCGTCCGGCCCCGCCAGCTGCAAGAAGCGATCGTCTCCAACCTCCAGAAGGTTCGCGTCGACGAGGAGGATGAGACCGACGAGCTGGCGTCGCTGAGCGAATCCGCCGAGGCGTTGCGCCTTACCGCCGCGGCACCGCCGCGTCCAAGCCCGTCGGGTGGCGACTACGAGTGACTACGCGCCGTCCTGCCGCTGGCATGACGAAAACGCAATGAGTCTGACTGTCTAAGCGGCGGCTCCGTTCGGGATCTCGGTTTCGGCCCAATCGTCCCGACCGATCCACATCAGTTCGTCGCGGGTGAGCGCGCGCCCATCGCCCGATTGGACGCAGATCCTGCCGATCGGGCGCCCGTCGCGCGCGTCGGCTAGCATGATCGGTGCCGGGCCGTGCCCCCATTTCTCGCCCCATTGCCGAAGCGCGACAAGCACCGGCAGGAGCGCCTCGCCCTTAGGCGTGAGCGAATAGATGATTTTCCGCCGGTCGGCGCTATCGTGCGCTCGTTCCATGATGCCGCCCGCCACCAGCTTGCCGAGCCGATCGGAAAGGATGTTGCGCGCAACGCCCAACCCGGCTTGAAATTCCTCGAAATGCTGGAGCCCGTTGAAGGCGCCGCGCACGATCAGGAATGCCCACTTTTCGCCGATCAGTTCGACAGCTGCGGGCAACGGGCAGTGAACTGCCGCCGCGCGAAAGCCGTCGATCCCCGACGCCACTCGGTGCTGAGCCAATACGCTGCTCCTCTCTCCCGGTGAAAGAAAAGCACAACCGCGCACGAATGAACAGTAATCCTGTTGCAACATGGACTTCAGCACTTGCGTGCCCATGCCGCCGCGCCCCATCTAGCAGACGTGCTGAGACAATATGAACTCGTGGAGAAAATCCGGGCCTACGATCCTGATGCCGACGAGGCATTGATCAATCGCGCTTATGTTTTTTCGATGAAGGCGCACGGCTCGCAGATGCGGGCGTCGGGCGACCCATATTTCAGCCATCCCATCGAAGTCGCCGGAATCCTTACCGATTTGCGACTCGACGATCAGACGATCGTCACCGCCATCCTGCACGATACGATCGAAGACACGGTCGCGACGCCCGAGCAGATCGAAAAATTGTTCGGGAAAGACATTGCGCGCCTGGTCGATGGAGTAACCAAGCTATCGAAGATCGAGGCGCAGTCTGAAAACGAACGCGCTGCGGAGAATCTCCGCAAATTTCTGCTGGCTCTGTCGGACGACATTCGCGTGTTGTTGGTCAAGCTGGCCGATCGGCTCCACAACATGCGGACACTCCATCACGTCCCGTCGGACGAGAAGCGCCACCGCATCGCGCGCGAGACGATGGATATCTATGCGCCGCTGGCCGAGCGGATCGGCATGTATGAGATCATGAAGGAGATGCAGACGCTGGCGTTCCGCGAGCTTGAGCCGGACGCCTACGCGTCCGTCACACGACGGCTCGAGCAGCTCCACGCGCAAGGGGGCGACCTCGTCAGCCGCATCGGGCTCGGTCTGCAGCTCCATCTGGCCGACAATGGCCTCGAAGCCGAAGTCACCGGCCGCGAGAAACATCC
>JBDSZD010000058.1:0-16354 GCA_039925325.1 Sphingomicrobium sp. | reverse complement strand
GGCTGACATATTCCCAGCGGCCCCGTTTCATCGCGCGCACATATTTGCCCGCCCACATCACTTCGACGGGCGCGTCCGCGTCTGGAATCATAATTCGATCAATTTGTCCGGACTCTCGTTGGTGTCCCCGGCGGAGCGCGGGAAATGTTCGGCAAGCACCGCGCCCACTTTCTCGATGGCTGCAACGATGCCGTCCGCGGGCCGCCCGGCCTTCACTTCGACGATCAGCGCCGCCATCGCCTCGCCCCAGGTGTCGGGCGTGGTGACCGCAGTGATCGCTTCGTCGGCGACGATCTCCGCGCGATGCTCGCCCATCGACAAATAAATGAGCACTCCGGTGCGCCCGACGGTGCGGCGCTCGGCCGACGCCTTGAACAAAGCCACCGCTCGCCGCCGGACGCGCCGAGTCTTGGTCGTCCCCGGCGTCAGCGCCAGCCTGAGCGGCATCCACTTCATGACGAACAGCGTGCCGAGGAACTTTGCCAGGCATATGCCGAGCAGCAGAGTGAGCAGCTCCCGCTGGGTCGGCTCCGCCGTCCATCCCATCAGCATCGTCCAGTACCACGCAAGCCACGACGGCCACGCGGCGAAAAAGCCAAGCGCCATGAACAGCACCAGCACGGCATAGTGCAGCCCGACGTCATGATAGGCATCGCTGCGGTCGGTCGCGATCGCCAATATCTCGCCGTCGCTGCTGCCCTCCGCAGCCGCGATCGCGGCACTGACTTTGGCGTGGTCGGCTTCGTTCAGTTTCATTACCATCCCCCCGAAGCGCCGCCGCCGCCAAACGATCCGCCGCCGCCGCCAAAGCCGCCGCCTCCGCCGCCGCCCCAGTCCCCGCCGCCGCCGCCCCAGCCGGAGCCGGAGCTGCGCGACGCGTTGCCAAGAGCGTTCAGGCCCCACAACACCACCCACGGGCTGATCCCGCCGTCACCGCCGCGTCGCGCGCGGTAGCGATGACCGCCCGCCCGCTTCATCATCGGCAACAGGACGAAGAAGAACAGGAATGCGATCAACGTGAACGGAAAGCCCCCGCCCTTATCGCCACGGTGCCCTTGCCGCTGTTGCTGGGCGGCCTTGGCCTGCTGGTCGAACCGCGCCGCATCCGCCTGTGACAGCTGCATCGTCTTGACGATCTGGTCGGCTCCGGCGATCACGCCGCCACCCATGTCCCCCGCCTTGAAGCGCGGCACGATGGTGTCGCGGATGATGACGCTGGAAATCGCGTCGGTCAGGAAAACCCGCGCGCCATAGCCGGTCTCGATCCGCACCTTCTTCTCGTTCGGCGCGACGAGCAGGATCACGCCGTCGTCCTTCTTCTTGTCCCCGATCGCCCAGGTGCGGCCGAGGCGATAGCCGTAATCCTCGATCGTCCGCCCCTCGAGACTCTTGACCGTCGCGACCACGAACTGCCGCCCGGTCTGCGCCTCCAGCGCTTGCGACTTGGAGGTGAGATCAACCACCTGCTCCGGCCGCAGCAAGCCCGCCTGATCGACGACCCGGCCAGTCAGCGGCGGAAAGGTCTGCGCCGTTGCGGGCGCCGCGAACAACAACCAAAAAACCAACCACATCGTCATTCCCGCGAACGCGGGAACCCAGTTTTTCTTGCCAAGCTGGCTCCCCGCGTCCGCGGGGATGACGAAGGATAGGTTCACTGCCCTCAGCTTGCGTTGCCGAAGTCGACCTTGGGCGCAGTTTGCGAACCCGCGGCGGCTTCGAACGGCACTTTCGGCTTGGCGCCGTAGAAAATCTTCGCGCCGATCGCGTCGGGGAAGGTGCGGATGCGGGTGTTATAGCCCTGCACCGCCTCGTTATAATCGCGGCGGCCGACCAATATGCTGTTCTCCGTCCCCTCGATCTGGCTTTGCAGCGTCAGGAAGTTCGCGTTGGATTTCAGCTCGGGATAAGCCTCCTGCAGCCGCTGCAGCGAAACCGAAACCTGGTTCTGCGCTTCATTATACCCGCGCACCTTGGCCGGATCGCTGAGGTCGGCGGGGCTGAGCTGGATCCGGTTGGCATTGGCGCGGGCGTTGGTCACTTCGACCAATACGCTCTTCTCCTGATTGGCGGCGCCTTTGACCGTCGAGACCAGGTTCGGGATGAGGTCCGATCGGCGCTGATACTCGCTTTGGAGATCGCCCCACTTGGCGTTCACATTCTCCTCCGCGGTCGGCACCGAATTGAGCCCGCAGCCGGCAAGGCTGATGGCGGCCAACGGTACAAGCAGGCCTGTCCTGAGCAAAGCCGAAGGGCCAGAGCGGCCCAGACGGCTTGAGCTGACCAGACGGCTTGAGCTGAAACGTGCGGTCATCGTGTGAATCCCCTGTTCGAAACGTCGTGGTGATTAGGTATAGTCGCGCGACCCCGCATTCAAGGGCGTTATTATACTTGACAAACCCACCTGTTCCTCTAGTGTGAGGGGACAGGAGATTACCAATGGCTTCCGTTCTTTCGGCCCCTCACTACCACAACGAAGATGCAGCGTTCGCATACGTCGAGCGCCACCTTTGGCCGGAGGGTCCGAACTGCCCGCACTGTGGCGGCGTCGAGCGCATCTCGAAGATGCAGGGCAAAGCAACCCGCAAGGGGCTGCACAAGTGCTACCAGTGCCGCAAGCAATTCACTGTTCGCATGGGCACCATCTTCGAGAGCAGCCACCTTCCGCTGCATATCTGGCTTCAAGCGATCTTCTTTGTCGCCGGATCGAAGAAGGGTGTCAGTTCTAACCAGCTTCACCGCACCTTGGGCGTCACTCTCAAAACCGCATGGTTCCTGTCGCACCGCATTCGTGAAGCCATGCGCGATGGGGCGTTGCTCCCGCTCGGCGGCGCGGGCGAGATTGTAGAGGTCGACGAGACTTTCATTGGCCACAGCAAGGGCCGCGTGGTCGCCAAAGGCTTCCACCACAAGATGAAAGTGCTTTCGCTGGTAGAGCGCGGCGGGAAGAGCCGTTCAATCGTTGTGGACAGCGTTGGTATGTCCACCTTGCTGCCGATCGTGAAAGCCAATCTGGACCGCGAGAGCCACGTCATGACTGACGAAGCGAGCGCCTACCGTTACCTTTCTCACCACTTCGCCAAGCATACCCACGTCGTTCATAGCCGTGGTGAGTATGGCCGTGGCGAGACTTCGACCAATACTATCGAAGGCTTCTTTTCGATCTTCAAACGCGGGATGCGTGGCGTCTATCAGTTCTGTGGTGAGAAGCACTTGCACCGCTATCTTGCAGAGTTTGATTTCCGCTACAGCAACCGCGCTGCGCTCGGATGCAATGACATCGACCGCGCCGAGGCATTGCTTCGCGGGGTCATTGGCAAGCGTCTTACTTATCAAAGGGCTTGTGCGAGGACCTGATGCCAAAAAAGAAGACGCAGGAAAGTCAGGAGGAGCAGAGCGCCCGCTTCATTCGGGACGCTCAAAAGCTAATCGACGCTGGCGAACTAAACCCCACCGAGGCTGAGGCGGTCATGGAGCGGCTATTGAGGAAAACTAATCCCTCTTAGCCTTCCAGTCTTTGTAGGTTGAGTTGCAGTAGGGGTGGGCAATTCCGGTATTGCCGGGCCGCGCATCCCCGCCGTCTCGAATTGCCAAAATGTGATCGCCTGTTTGCGAGTTGCGGTGGAGGCGCGCACTGCAAATCGAGCAGCGCGCAGCACCAGGCAACGACGCGTCCCAAATGGTTGACGTTAGCGTGGTGCGGCTGATGCGTTTTTTAGAACTTTCGTCGGGCATTCTAAGTGGTGGTTCCACTTTCAGGAGATAGGCCCAATCGGCGGATTCCTGCCACAGCTCTCGAACGCGCTCGACGCTTGCTCCGGACAGAAAACTATCGAGCAGAAAAGTCCAAAACCTCGTCAACGGCGCGACGCTCCGATGACCGCTACCGTATTGGTGGACAATACTGGTCATCGTCGCCTTGTGAGTTATCAAGAAATCTTCCAAATCCGCCCGCACGTCGCAGAATGAGTTCACCGTGCCGCGGGCGAAAAGTCCGTCGATAATTTTTGACCAAGCCAAGACTGCCCAAGGCATAAACGACCCGCCGCGGCTGTAAAAATAGATGACCGGGTGCAGACCTAGAGATGTCGGGGATTTGCCCGTGATTCTAGAGGTGGTCTGAAATGCCGCGGACAGGAAACGAAGCGTCTCCGTCCCATCTTGGTCGCATGGAGTCTTGTTCTTTGCCGCTGGCTTACTGGAATCTCCGACCTTTGCTTCGTTGGCGAAATTCACCAAATCAAACACGAACGGGAGAACGCTGTAGCCGCGACCAGCAACGGTAACGTCTAGTGTGTCGATTGTCCCCTGACCGAGGGGAGGGCGGTACAAAAGCTGATAAATGTCTCGACCGAACTCGACAATTTTGGCTTGGCGGTCCTCATCGAATGCCTTCCAGTAGGGGTACCCAGCGCCGCCGTGCGCGATTGCTCTTGCCGCAATGGAGTTTCCCGCCCCGCGGGAATTTAGTATCTTCTTTTCGGTCGGCTCCAGTGGCGTTGCGTTGGCATTGATAATGAAAAAGGAATCCTCGGCAGCCTCTTTCGTCGCAGCAGGAACCCACTGAGCTACGAAATGGCTCACGGTCAAATTTCCGATACGTTCCTTCTGTTTGTCATCGACAACCTTGGGATAGCTTAGAGACGCTTCGAAAAGCTCATATTTCCCGATTTTCTTCTCAATCAGCGCCCGTGTCTTGTCTGCCATGGCCTGCTGTTCCGGGTCGATGGCTTGACCGAACAGCGACTTAGACTTGGTTCCGTCGCCGTAATCGTCATGCAGCCAAGCTAGTAGCGCAGAGAGGCGGTGAGCGCCGTCGATGACAAAGTTATTGTTACCGGCTTTCCACAAGATCACCGCAGGAATCAGCCTCCGGTCTAGGAAGGCTTCGACCAGATCCACGATTTTCGCAGGCGACCACTGAGTGGTTTCGCGCTGAAACTCAGGCTTACGAAGTGACTCCCTAAAGAAGTTGGGGCCTCGACCGAGATGTGCATATCCAATTGTCGGATCGCCATGCGCCCCGCTTTGTAATCCTTCGCCGATGGCCAAATCTTCGCGCGGTATAAGTGCGTCCAGATTTACGCCTTTCGCTGCCATACCAACTGCTCCCCCTGCGTACCCCGGCTCAGGAGACATAGCTCAGCCCCCGCTGCTTGGACAGTGGGTTTGGGAAGTATAATAACGCCCATTCAAGATGCTGTTTTACGCGAGCAACACAGGACAAGCCGTCACCCCGGCGTTTCCCCAAGCCGTCACCCCGGACCTGATCCGGGGCCCACCTTCTCCTCAAGCCGAAACAAACTTCCCCCGCGAAAGCCCCCGTGGCATGCACTCGCGGCAAAGGGGAAAACATGCTGAGAGAGTTCCGCAATTTTATTGCACGAGGCAACGTGCTCGATCTCGCCGTAGCCGTGATCATCGGCGCGGCCTTCGCGACCACCACCACCAGCCTGACCGGCGACATCATCATGCCCTTGGTTGGCGCGGTCTTCGGCGGCCTCGATTTCTCCAGCCATTTCACTCTGCTCGGTCCGATCCCGGTCGGTTTCGACGGTGATCCGACCAGCTATGCGGACTTAAAAAAGGCCGGCGTGGCGGTGCTCGGCTGGGGCCAGTTCGCGACCGTAATCATCAACTTCCTGATCCTGGCGTTCATCATCTTCCTGCTGATCCGCTGGGCCAACCGGCTGATGATGCGCGGCGTCGACGCCCCCGCCGGACCAAGCGAGATGGAGTTGCTCGCCGAAATCCGGGACGAATTGCGCAAGCGGGAATAAGCCACCCGGCGCTTGGTTTTCACCCTCCCGCTCATCCTGAGGAGATGGCGGACGGCTCCGTCCCCCAGACGGTGCCGCATGCCGCCATGAGCGAAGTCGAAGGCGCGTCTCGAAGGACACCCCGGCCTTGAGCCGGGGGGTATAGTGATAGAGCATCACCGTGTCGTGATTGACCACACTGAATGTCCGCAATGTGTGCAAAGAGAACGTTTGCCCGTAAGTCGGAACGGCAGCTCTCAGCCGATAGCGGCTTGGCTGCTTTTGGGCACGTCGAGACGAAACCAGACGCTGACAACCCGTGCTGTCGCATGCCATTAGCGTGAAACCTTGGTATCTGCTTCCCCATCTCTAAGCCAAGGCGATTCCGGGCTCCAAAAGATGTCATCCACTCCAAGGTACACGGATGCGAACCGTTCAAATTCGTCACGCGTATAGGGTTTGCCCGTTTCAGGATTCAGATATTCCAGTGTCGGCTCTTGGATCGACATTGCTACGACTGGAACTTTATCTTTGTAGACGCGGATGAACGCGTATGAATTTAGCATCTGCGCCTTTTGCCAGGGCACGATGTCGGGCCCACCGACCCCAATGTGGTTTGCAGCCGCAAACTCAAAGAAGCGGCCCATGTAACCTCCCGAGTTCGCCCAATCGCAAGGCCAGAAATTTGCATATTGGATAACAGAGGAGTGCCTGAAGGCACGTTTTGCCATCAGGGCGTTCTCGAGCTCTGCATTGAAATAGCTGTCGCAGGTAAAGCCTTTCGGAGGCGCATCCTTGTCTAAATCGATGGCTGTTTCCGGGAGAATGATGCCTGCAATGCGCCCATCGAACTTTCGAGCAAGCGCTTTGAGCAGCGCTTGAAAACGCTGCCGCAGGTTCGGATTCCATTGCTGAGCTACCCAGCCGGACATTTGTGGTCCTAGTTTCGTTCCGGCTTGGCGCGCAAGTCCACCATCGTATTGGGGGTCATCCAACAGATAGCGTGGAACATAGCGCGCGCCAGAGTGAAAGAAGCGATCCCCCACTTGAATGTACATCGCTTTGCCGCGAGCTTGTGTGAGCGCTAGATCATACTCAATCATCGAAAAATCATAGTGATCCTTCCTAGGCTCCAAACTAAGCCAAACATATATGACTTCGACGCCGGCGATGTCCGGGCGATCCAGAATGCGCAGGTTTTTATCGAGATCGTCTTGGCCGAGGTAGATGAAATTGCGTGGCTTTGTCGGCGGCCAAGCGAAGGCCGGCATTGGGAGAAGGAGAGCTACGGCACAAGCTAGACCTAACGTCCTGTTCATGTGTGCAGCTCCCATCTTTGCATCGAGGGATGGTACTGACAAAGGCGTGGGTTCCGCACCTATTCAGTTCGATTTCATGCGTGGCTTACCCATTCACACCGCCAGTGCCAGAAAAAAGCTCTAGGAAATTTACGCTCGTAGCGTAAGGTGGCGTGGCGGAGAGATTGCGCCTGCTGATCCTTGTGGAAGGGACCGCAGCCTTGGTCGGGAATTGCTTTCTCTCCGCCCTTCCGGCCAGTTTGGACCCGCCAGAAGTGCCACTGCTAAGCAGTATCTGTTGGCTCTCACTCTTAGCCAAGCATTCTTTTTCACATTTGTGAAATTTCGGTGGACGGTTGAGTGTAACAAACACTCTTTCTGCGCAGATTTTAGCCGTTTCTCCGGCATTAGCCATCCACAGCCTGACTACGCAAAAAGATATTCCACCATGAACAAATCGAAGTCGGTGGTCGGCAAAGTGCACAGTTTGTCGTCGTGGCTTAATGGCAGAGGGCTGTTGTAGCCGAGTGGTAGAAGCACCGGCTTGTAATTTGGTGTTGCGCGGGTTCGAGTCCTCAGTCTCAAAATCCGATATTCACTAAGAAGTTGTCACGAACTGAATCCGTGACGTCGAACGGGTTCGGTCAGCTTGCCTGACCGCCCCGCCGGCCGGGTTTTTCGCTCTCTCCGCGCTGGCTCCCGAATGCTTTGCATTCCCTCACCTGCGCTCGGGCAAAAAACCGCTGTCCTACAGCACCCCTTTTGTGGCTTATCATCGCGGATGAGTGCTTACCCTCCCGCTTGCTCCCTCGCGGGGAGCGCGCGTGCGGACGCGCTCGCGCGCTCCCCGCGCGCGCATGGCACTGCCAACTTTGCCAACTTCCCGCCGAGCCACCGAGCACAGCGAAACGAGCGGACCGCTCGTTCGCTGTGTCGAGAGATCGCGCAGGCCGGCCGGCGACCGGCGCAGCCGTGTCGTTCGACGTCATGGGATTCACTCCCATGACGGCCTCCTCGGAAGGTCAAAGCCGACAAAGCCGACACACCCCCCCCGCCCAAGCCACCGAGCGCAGCGACGCCGACGCAAAGCGTCGCCGGAGCAGCACGAAGAAGCAACCGCACGCCGCCATGCCGAGGTGCATGGCGGAACGGTTGCTACGCAGCGCCCGGCCAGCGGGGCGCGAGGCCGCAGCCGAGCGAACCCGTTCGACGTCATGGGATTCACTCCCATGACGGCGCTGCTGGTTGTCTGTACGTCGTTTGTAAGGTGCGGGATGCACGTGCTCGCCTGTCCCCCGGACAGGCTCCGCGCGCGCATTGTTGCCCGGCGCGTTTATTGAAGTGGGGAGCTTCTGTTGCCCGGCGCTCCCCGTGCCGCTGGAATCCCCTTCTGTTGCCCGGCGGGGTCCGACCGCGCTTTTGTCTTTGTAACTTATGACCGTTAGGCCGTCAGTTACGCAGCAATCGCAAGAGCCTCGTTATCGTTGGCACTTATGTGATGAGCCGTCGCGGTGGTCTCATACCGATCGGCAATCAGGACTTTACCACGCTCGTCGATCCTATTTCGCCCCCATCAGCAGCAGCTTGCATTCGCTTGCACGCTGCTGGTGGTGGAGGCGCCGGGGTACTGCCCCCCGGGTCCGAAACGCTTATTTCACCCAATACTCTACCGACATAGCCGAGTTGCCCCGGCCCGCTTTAGATAGGGATTTTCGCAGCTTCCGGCAAGCTTGTGGCTTTTGTCGATGAAGTCCGCTCCAGCCCGCACCCCCACCCGGCCACCCATTCAGGATATGCTCGATGGGTGGCCGGGTGGGGGTGCGGGCTGGAGCGGCGCCAAACGGAGAAGCCACTGGAATAAAGGCAACAACACCTGATATGGGGCGCGGCTGCCACGCCTAACCAGGGGATCATAATGAAGCTTTTGTCATTCGCACTCGTCGGAGCCGCCGGGCTCCTGCTCGCCGCCTGCAGCGGAAATTCCGAGGACGCGGTCAACGCCGACGCCAATGCCGCCGACATGACCGATCTGAACGCTTTTTCCGGCGAATCGATGAACGATGCGGCCAATCTCGAAAGCGACACTTTGGCCAACCAGGCGGCGCAGTTGAACGAGAGCGACGACAACGCTTCAACCAATGCCGACGTCCCCGCGACCTCGAGCGACGATGAGGCGATGAACGTCGCCGGGATGTGATTCCGGCCGCAAGCCTGATTCTTGTCCGCGAGGCTGGGGACGCGCCCGAGTATCTGATGGTGGAGCGCTCGCCCGCGATGGCCTTCGCGGCGGGCGCTACGGTTTTTCCGGGCGGACGAATCGATCCGGAGGATGAGGAGCTTGCGCTAGGGGATCCGGCCGACGCCGCGAAGGTCGCCGCGATCCGCGAATGTATCGAGGAAAGCGCGGTCGCTGCCGGCCTCGATCCGCCCCCTTCACCAGAACAGGCGCGATCGATCCAAGACTCGCTGCTCGACGGACAAAAGTTTGCACAGATCCTGGAACGCCAGCGACTGGCACTTAACCTGAGCACCCTCACCTGCTTCGCCCGCTGGCAGCCGGGGCCAGAGGTCAGCCGCCGCTTCGACACGATTTTCTTCGTCGCGAAAGCGCCCGAAGGCGAGTGGGTGCCCAATGCGGCCAGCGGGGAGTGCGTCGCGGCACGCTGGGTATCGGCCAAAGCGATCCTCGACGAAGAAGTGCGCGGCGTAACGAAGCTGATCTTCCCGACCCGGAAGACGCTTGAGCGCCTCGCCCTGCACGACAACTTCGCCGCGATCCTCGCCGATGCCCGGAAGCACCCGGCCGCACCGATCACGCCCGTCATCGAAGCGGCGGACGGCGTAGACTATATCAGAATTCCCGACGGGCTCGGCTATCCGGTCACGCGCGACCCACTGACGGCGAAGATTCGAGGCTAACCCGCAGGCGAGTCGAGCGGCCCGCGAGCGAACGCCTGCATGCAAAAAGGGGACCCGCGTTGCCGCAGATCCCCTTTTAATACCGGGTTTGCTGAAACTACTTCAGATGCCGCGACAGATGCTTGTTCATTTCGAACATCGAGCAACGGTCGACGCCAAAGACTTTCTTCAGCTTCTCGTCAGCAACAATTTCTCTTTTGTTCTGAGGATTTTGCAGGTTGTTCTTGCGGATGTAATCCCACATTTTGGAAACGACCTGGCTGCGCGGCAGCGGGTCGCTGCCTGTGATTGCCGCCAATTCAGGCGAAGGTTGCACCGGACGCGCTAGTCCGCCGCCTGCTTTTCTGCCAGTTCCCGTCGAAGCTTTTGCCATTTGGGCCCTCCTGTTGTTCTCTCGCTCGGTAGAGCGCAACTAAAGCCGCATTGCAATCCTCTCTCTCAGAGAAGCATCAATCGCGCGACGAACCGAATGGAACGACCCTGTTGTCGACATCATGTCCAATGTCGGCGTGGCCGCCGAACGGGATGCCCGATCGCGCGCACCAGTCGGCGACGATCGCCGCTGCATCGACTCCGAACTCGGGGTCGTTCGCCGGCACGTCGCTAACGCGGCCTAGGCGAATTTGACGCACGCTGCGGACATTGGCGGAGGCGGTAATGTGGAACATGGTTCGGTCGATGCGATAGAAATGCTCGCTCACCTCTTCGAGCAGCAATTCGGCGCGGGACAGGTCGGGTTCCAGCGGCGTCCCGAGCAGGTTCGATAATACGGTAAGGTTAAATGCAAAGGCCGGGCCGGACAGCGAAGGCTCGAGCGCGGCGCTGTCCCCGCTGCAAAGCCAGTCCAGCGCGCGTGACACCGCCGCGTCACCGCCATCGCGCAGCACGTCCTGCGCCATCGGCCCATGCGCGACCGTCAGTCCGGCCTTGTGAAATCCCGCCAGCAAAAAGCCGGCGTCGCTGTAGCCCAAATAGGTCTTTGTAAACGCTTCGACAGGCAGGCCCTCAATCGCGGCCTCCGCAATGCGATTGGAGCCGTAACCGCCGCGCGCAAACCACACCGCGTCAACCGACGGATCCGCCATCACCTCGCGCAGTGCCGTCAGCCGCTCAGCATCGCTCCCGGCGAAATGGCCGTCGGTGAGAAAACATTGCGGATGAACCAGCAACTCGCAATCACCGCGCTGCGCTGCGATGCGCTGCACCCGTTCGGCCGCCTGCCGGTTCAGCGTGCAACTTGGGGCGACGACCACAGTTTTCACAGGCCGTCATGTGGCATGGCGCGACGCGGCGCGAAAGGGTCGTGGTTTTGGGAAGGGCAAGGTGGAACGATTGCTTAGGAAATCGCGGGGTAAATCTCTGCGATGAGGATCGTAAGAAACCTTGCCGCTTTTGCCGCTCCCGGGCTGGCATTGCTGTTGGCAGGCGCTGCCCCTGCGGATCGGGTGATCCCGTTGCCGGAAGCGGACGACGAGGCCTTGATCATCCCCGCCGACAGCCCGGTGAAGTTTCGTGGTTTCGATAAATATGGCGTTGCGCACTTTAGCGGCAAGTTTGTCCTCACGGGATCGTTCACCTACGGCTGCTGGTCGAGTTGTGCCGACTACAATGGGCCTGTTACGGAAGGGTACCTAGATGTCCGGATCGAGGCTGATCCTGAGCTCGCGGCTCGCCTTCCCCATTGGAAGCTGCGCAAAGGTCCTATGCTAGTCCTGATCAATCGAGAGCAGAGGTTCGCACGAACCGTCGCCACCCGCGAGCAGCATCGGTCTCTTCTGTCGGGCAAGCTCGGGTCCGTTCAAGGTCGCGCCGCGATCATAGTTGATGATTTCCGAACCGGGATCGAGTGCGACAGCGAAAACCACTCCGCTCGCTTCATCTCTCTCGCGAAGCTCCCGAAGATAGCTAAGGTTGACTTTGACGGCGATTATGGCTGCGGTTGAGGCGCGACGCACCTGCTAAAGGCTGGCAAAGGCCCCATCTCCTGAATAGTGCGGCAGGCATGACTGATTCTACCTTCTTCTTTTGCGGCATTGGCGGCAGCGGCATGCTGCCCCTCGCCTCGATCGTGCGCGCGAAGGGGGCAAATGTGCTTGGCTCCGACCGCTCGCTCGACGCCGGTCGGATTGCGCCGAAGTTCGACTATCTACGCTCGCTGGGCATCGAGCTGTTCCCACAGGACGGTTCGGGACTTCAGCCCGGAATGACGCTGGTCACGTCAGCTGCGGTCGAGGAAACAATACCCGACGTGATCCGTGCTCGCGAACTCGGCCTTGCGCACCTGACGCGCCCACAATTGCTTGCCCAGTTGCTCAACGCGGCCACGAGCAGCGTCGCAGTCGGCGGGACCAGCGGCAAGTCGACCGTGACGGGCATGATCGGCTGGATTTTGCATTCGTGCGGTCGCCATCCGACCGTGATGAACGGTGCGGTGATGAAGAATTTCGCGACGCCATCCGCCCCGTTCGCAAGCGCACTGGTCGGCGATCCCGAACTGTTCGTCAGCGAGGTCGACGAAAGCGACGGATCGATCCAGCTCTACACGCCAGACGTCGCGGTGCTGACCAATATCAGCCTCGATCACAAGGAAATGGCGGAGCTGCGACAACTATTCGGCGGCTTCCTCGCGGTATCGCGCAAGGCGGTGCTCAACCTCGACGATCCGGAGACGCGGCTGCTTGCCGAACTGTTGTCCGACGAACAACGCATCGGCTATGGGTTTGACCACCCGGACGCGGACGTGATGGGCAGAAATCTCCAGCTTCAACCTAGCGGCTCGACCTTTGACCTGAGTGTCGATGGGAAACAGCAGGAAGTGCAGCTTCAGGTTCCGGGCCGCCACAACGCATCCAACGCACTGGCGGCGTTAGGCGCGGCCCGCGCGCTCGGCGTGCCCCTGTTCAAAGCTGCGGCCGCGCTGGGGCGCTTCGAAGGGCTTAAGCGGCGTCTTGAGACGGTCGGCACCGCGGGAGGCGTGACCGTGATCGACGATTTCGGGCATAATCCGGACAAGATCGACGCGACGCTTGCGACCCTGCGCGCCCAGCCCGGGCGCTTGCTGGTGATGTTCCAGCCGCATGGCTTCGGCCCGATCGTGAAAATGGGGGAAGAGCTTGCGCGCAGCCTGGCCGAGGGCGTGGCGGCCGGCGACCAGCTCTATTTGCCCGATCCAGTCTATCAAGGCGGCACCGTGGATCGCGGCCGCGGCTCCGACTGGTTAGCAGAGCGGGTGCGCTCGCTCGGTCGCGACGCGCATTACCTTCCCGAACGTACCGCAATCGGTGATGCGCTGATAGCCGAGGCACGCGAAGGCGACCGCATCGTCATCATGGGGGCGCGCGACGATTCGCTGAGTGAATTTGGCAGTGAGTTGGTCGTACGTTTAGGATCGTAATTGCGAGCATAGCGAAGTAATCCAGGCTTGAGGCTGCTGGATTGCTTCGTCGCTACGCTCCTCGCAATGACGGAACCCGGAACCAACGCCTCGATTGAGCAGAGATCTTCCCGTCGGTTCGCTCGAGCGTCTAGCGGACCGTTAAGCCGCAGCGGCGATATCGACCTTTTCGACCCATTCGGGCCAGAATACCGGCTCACGGTTGGACCAACCCGGAGCCGTCGCGGCGCTTTCGCTTATCGACTGGAGCAACGTCCGCCTGCGATCCGGATGAAGGTGCGGAAGCGAGGAAGCCGCGCAGAAAGCCGGTGGCAGCCATGGGCGAGCCGCAGCCCCGATCATCCGCTCGTAAAGAAAGCGGTAAGCCGCGAAATTCGTTAGCCGTTCCTGGCCCAGGTCGAACGCCGACAACGAAATCAGCATTCCGATAAACGGCTCGATCATGTCGAGGCCGCTGTCGTCCGGCACCTGTTGCCGAATGGCGTCGAGCTGCTTGTAGAGTCGCATCTGGGCACGGATGGAGGCGGCTTCACCTTCGTCACGGGACCAGCACTCGATCGGGTCACGTCGACCATAAGCGACATCGAGCGACCGGCGGATGTAGCGTTGCGTCGCTTTTGAAAAGCCCGCAAACTCCTTCATCTCCGAGATCAGCATCGCGCCGCTTGCCGGCTGGCTGGTCCGCGTAATCATGAACCCGACTCCTTTTGTTCGAGCAGGATCATGCGGCCGTTTGGGTTTCCGAATTCTTAACCACAATCCCACCCCCCATTCATATTGAATCAGAGGGCGGGGGCTGGGGCAACTCAAATCGTTCGCGGCTCACCGCTTAGCGAGTAAGTGTTGATTTACGGCAACTTGTGGGTAATTTCGTAACGCAGCCGAAATTCAGGCCGGGAATCCCGATGACGGAACCGGGTCGTCGTTCTGACCGGGTTGGGTGGCCGCCGGGGGATCCGAAGCGTCCATCGACTGATCGCTGCCCACGTCCACCTTCTTGTCGAGGTCATGCGGATTACGCTTGAGCTGTTGTTCAAGCTCACGATCCGGATCGCTCGAATGCACCGCGGGCGGGATGACTTTGCCGTCGTCGTCGGTGGGCAAGTCCTGATGTTGATTCACTCAAATAGTCCTTCCAATGTCGAATCTTCTAACGAGCTTGGCCAACAGCCGTTCCGCGCCGTCGTTGACCACCGCATTCGACGGGCCGCTCCCGCCCTTCTGCCAATGGACATCGGCAGGTTTGCGCTCAAGCTGCGCATGGCGGATGAAGGCGCATGCAAGTCTTGCCGATCAGCCGCGCCCGGGAACGCTTCAGCGACTGGCCGCTGGCGTTAAAGTCGATCCTGGGCTTCTGGGCCTTTTACGCGCTTACGGTCGTCGCGCGGGCGCTGCTCGGCTCGGACCCGACGACGGTCCTGCGCAATAAGCTGCTGACGATCGGCCTGGGGGTCGCGCTGACAGGCCTGATCTATCTCGCAATCACTTTCGTGGGTCGCGACGGAAGCCTCAGGAAAAAGGCAATCGTCGCTGGTGTTTCATCGTTCGTCGCGGCCTGCGCAATTGCCGGACAGATCATCCTGACCGACCGCAAGATGGCCGACAGCCGTGAAGAGCTCCGCTACCAAGCGCGCGAGGGCTTCGTTATTGTCGAGCGCGGCCGCACTATCCGGATCGAGCGAACTTCCGAAGCGCCCTTGGTGCTCACGCTGCCGCGGATTAGCGAAATGGACCGGCACAAACAGTTCCGGGTCGCCGCGGACATCGTCGTCGTGTGGATGTTCTTTTTCGCGGCGTGGAGCGCGTTCTATCTAGCCAGCCTGGCGCAAGTAAACGCGCTCGGCGCGCAGCGGCGGGCAGCGGACGCGGAGAGCGCGGCCCAGGCAGCCCAGGTCCGCGCGCTTCGTTATCAGGTCAATCCGCATTTCCTGTTCAACACGCTCAATTCGCTGTCCTCGCTGGTGATGACCGGCCGCAGCGACCGGGCCGAGGCAATGCTGCTCGCGCTGTCGACCTTCTTCAGGTCAAGCCTGTCGCTCGATCCGAGCGCCGACGTCACCCTGGCCGAGGAAATCGACCTGCAGCGCCTCTATCTCGATATCGAGAAGGCCCGCTTTCCGGACCGGCTGCAGGTCCATATCGACGTTCCCCCGGAGTTGGAGCAGGCGTGCCTGCCCGCCTTAATCCTTCAGCCGATCATCGAAAATGCGATCAAATATGGCGTGTCCTCGACCCGCAAGACCGTGCTTGTCGAAATCGTTGCACGCACGCTCGGCGACGGGCGCATGAACCTGGAGATCAGCAACCGGTTGAAGCACGGGGGCAAGGACGCCCTGCCCGCTGCGACGCATGAAGGCACCGGATTGGGGCTAGGCAATGTCTGCCAGCGGCTTGACGCTCGCTTTGGCCGCCGCGGCGAATGCCGGTTCGGTCCGATGGCCGAGGGCGGCTACAAAGTTACCCTGACAATGCCGGTGGAAACCCGTGGCTGACGGCGGCTCGCTAAAGGTTTTGATCGCCGACGACGAGCCGCTTGCGGTGGAACGGCTGCAATTGTTGTTGGCGCGCAGCGACGGAGCCGCGCTGGTGGGCACGGCCAGCGACGGTGAATCCGCGGTCAGCCTGAGCGAAGCGCTCGCACCCGACCTGTTGTTGCTCGACATCGCCATGCCCGGGCTGGACGGGATCGGCGTCGCACGCGCGCTGGCCGCGCAAACTCCCTCCCCCGCCGTAGTGTTCGTGACCGCGTTCGATCAGTTCGCCGTTGCAGCCTTCGAAGTCGAAGCGGTGGACTATCTGATGAAGCCGGTCGAGCCGGTGCGGCTGCAACGCGCGCTCGATCGCGCCCGCTCCTATCTGATCCAGCGCGACGGGTCGGGCGGGGCCACCCGAACGCCAACCCGCTGGCTGGAGGAATTCTGGGCGTCCGATCTGACCGGCCTGGTGCGGATCGCCGCTCGCGACGTCGACCGCGTCTCCGCCGAGCG
>JBDSZD010000057.1:0-4898 GCA_039925325.1 Sphingomicrobium sp. | reverse complement strand
GGCGGTCGCTCGACGGCATCGGCGCGGACGATCCCATTTGGGATAATATCGCGTGGACGTTGGCGCAGCTGTGCCACACCATCGTCTGCACCGCCGCGCCATTTGCGATCGCGTTTGGCGGGGGCGTGATGGAGCGGCAGCCGCATTTGCTCGATCGCATCGAGCGGCTGCTGATCAAGAGCCTGAACGGCTATCTTGTTCTGCCCGACAATTACATTCGTCGCCCGGGCCTTGGTGCGATGGCCGGTCCGCTGGGTTCGATTGCGCTGGCGATCGACGCCGTGGGTTAGGCTCCGATCAGCATCCGGCCGCCGTCGCTCTCGAGAAGCTCGTCGGGCTCGAGCAGCAGACATTCTCCGGGACCCGCCTCATCACCGCCGGCACGGACGAGGCCTTCGAGCGGCATCACCCAGCGGCGCTGGGTGGCGAACACCCGGGGCGCTTCATTGCCCTCAGCGACGTGCACCAGGCTGAAATGCGGGTCCTGGACAAGCACGCGGGTGTTGATGGGATCAACTTGCTGCGCAAGGTGCTCCGGATAAGGGATCGGCAGCGACACGGCGATGCCATCGTCGAGGTGCAATTCGCGCGGGCGACCGTAATCGAACAGCCGGTAGGTGACGCCGTCGTTCTGCTGGAACTCGAGCAAGGAAATGCCAGCACCGACCGCGTGCACGGTACCGGCGGGCACGAACAGGAAATCCCCTGGACTGACCGGACGCCAATCGATCAACTGCTCGATCGAGCCGTCGAGCGCCGCTGCGCGCAGCTCCTCCTTGTCGACTTCCCGAGTCAGGCCGAGGCCAAGCGCGGCCCCCGGCTCGGCGTCCAAGATGTACCAGCATTCGGTCTTTCCGCTGCTCACGCCGCGCTCTTGCGCCTGCTCGTCATTCGGATGAACCTGGATCGACAGGCGCTCGCTGGTGAAGAGATATTTGACCAGCAGCGGCTGCGGCTCGGGCGATGTGAACCAGACTTCGCCGATTTTCTCACCCGAGGAGGGAAAGGGCGGAGGAAGCTCCGTCCGGCCCCACGGTTTTTGAATGAATTCACGCTTTAGCTTCATCTGTTTCCCGGCACCTAGAGGCGGTTAAACATCGAGCAGATCTCCGGCCGCAATGCACCGAGCGCGGTTACTCCGGAATCGTTGAAACGTACATGGGCGGGCTTTTCAATCGTGAAACCGGGCCGGTGTGGGAGCGGACCCCCGTTCGGATCGCCCGTCCGCGCGGCCGCAATCGCCGACCATCGATGGTAGTGCGCAGCGAGTCTATAGCACCGGCTTGTGCCGTGCTGAAAAGGCTGCAATCACCTGCGGAAATATTCTGGGGAGAGAAGATGCAAGAGCGTCAATCGGCAGGCGTATTGGCAGCCTATGTCATCGTAACTGTGCTGTTCTTCGCTTGGGGCTTCATCACCTCGCTGATTGATCCGCTCGTAGCTTCTGTGAAGGGCATCTTCAGCCTCACTGATTTTGAAGCGCAAGCGGCGGCTTTCGCCTTTTTCATAGCCTACGGCGTCACCTCTTTTCCAGCTGCTGCCTTGCTGGCCAGGCAAAAGTCGATTCCGACCATCCTGATCGCTCTTGGCATGATGATTGTTGGCTGTTTGGTCATGCTTGTGGCGGCAAATGCGGCCGTTTTCATGCTCGTCCTGATCGGTTTGTTTATCCTCGCCGCGGGGATCACCATTCTTCAGGTGGCGGCCAATCCGCTCGCTGCGGCGTTGGGCAATCCCAAATACAGCCACTTTAGGCTGACTTTTAGCCAGGCTTTCAACTCTTTGGGTACGGTGCTTGGGCCGCTTATCGGTGCGGGACTGTTTCTCAAAGGCGTCGAGGTCAAGGAAGGGGGAGCCCTAACAGAGAATGTTCGCAATAACGCTCTGGCTGGGATCGACTCTGCCTACCTGTGGATCTGCGGTTTGCTTGCCGGAGTTGCGGTCTTCTTTTGGCTCACTCGCAAACTTGTAGGCGCGGCGGTACCAGCCTCCTCGGATGCCGCGAAAGTAGGCGTTATCGGCCTTGTTTCAGACGCATTCTCCTCAAAGTGGGCTGTACTCGGTGGCGCTGCAATTTTCCTATATGTCGGTGCCGAAGTAGCAATCGGAACGCAAATGGCGCTGTTCCTCAATTCCGATGCGGTTTGGGGTCAGTCTGATGCGTTGTTTGGTCTTCCGCTCGTCACTTACATCGTTCCCCAGGACGGCGTTGTCGGCCTCTCGTTGGAACAGGCCGGCAAGGCAACGGCGCTGTATTGGGGCGGCGCCCTTGTCGGGCGTCTGATAGGCTCAGGTCTGCTTGCTTTTGTTCGGGCATCCATTTTGCTTGCGGCCTTCACAGCCATGGCGGCGGCAATGTGTCTCTACGTCTTTGCGGTGGGCGGCGTTGATGCCGGCTTCGTTGCCTTGGCCATCGGTCTGTTCAATTCGATCATGTTCCCGGTGATCTTCACGCTGACGCTGGAGCGGTCCACCGCCAGCGAGGAGGCGACCTCCGGGCTGCTTTGCACGGCGATCATCGGCGGTGCTTTTCTGCCCCTGTTGGTCGGGCTGGTGTCGGACAGTTCCAGCTACATCACGGCGTTTATCGTCCCGGCCTTATGCTACGCCGTCCTAGCGGCATTTGCCGTGGCCGCTGGTCGCGTAAAGGGCAATCTCCGCACCGGCTCCGCTACGTCGATCCACTAGGCTTGGGCGACGAGCTTCGCGAGAAAATCGGCGTGGGTCGGGAGCGACCCCGCCGCTTTCTCGTAACGGGTTCGTAGCTCCTCAAGCGCACCGAGCGCCCGGGCATCGGAATAGCTGGCGAGCACGGGCTCCGAAGCCTTCGGAAACATCTCCTGACCGATCATCACCGCAGCCCAGCTCGGTACATCGAACAATTCGTCATTGTAACGGAAGATGCGGCCGTGTTCGCCGAACAGGTCGAACTTGTGCTGCAGGCTGTCGGGGATCGGCATGTTACGGACATGATCCCAGAACGGACCCGTCCGCCGCGTCGCTTTGTAGTGCAGGATGATGAAATCGCGGATCGGGTCGTAGCTCTCGGTCAGCAGGCGGTTGTACTCGGCGCGTTCGACCGGGTTGATGCCGCGGCTCGGGAACAGCCCGATCAACTTCTGAATGCCGCGCTGAATCAGGTGGATGCTGGTGGATTCGAGCGGTTCGAGGAAGCCCGCGGCGAGGCCGATCGCAACGACATTGCCCTCCCACGAGCGCGAGCGGCGGCCGGCCTTGAAGCGCAGCTTGTTGGTAGCGGCGAGTTGTTCCCCGTCGAGATTGGCGAGCAGCAGCGTTTCGGCCTCATCCTCGCTCATGTGCGCGCTGGAATAGACATGGCCATTGCCGGTGCGGTGCTGGAGCGGGATACGCCATTGCCAGCCGGCCGGCCGCGCGGTGGAGCGGGTAAACGGCGTCAGCGGCTCGATCCGCGCGCAGGGCACGGCGATCGCGCGGTCGCACGGCAGCCAGTGACTCCAATCTTCGAATGGCACGCCGAGCGTCTCACCCAGCAGCAGGGAACGGAAGCCGGAGCAGTCGACGAACAGGTCGCCCTTGACGACGCGCTCACCTTCAAGCCGGACAGCAGTGACGTCGCCGCTTTCGCCATCGCGGTCGATGCTCACGATCTTCCCTTCGACGCGTTCTGCGCCGCGCGCTTCCGCGTAACGGCGGAGGTATTGCCCGTAGAGGTTGGCATCGAAATGATAAGCATAGCCGATGCCCGACAGCGGGGCTTCGCTACCCGGATGGGAGAAGCGGTTTTGCCGGGCCGCGGCTGCCGAAATCGAATAAGTCGATAGCGGACCGACGGCTTTGTCCTGCCGATACTTCAGCCACAATTGATACAGCGGAACGCCGTCGATCGGCTGACCGATGTCGCCGAACTGATGAAAATACCGGTGGTTCTCGGTCGCCCAATCGACGAATTCGATGCCGAGTTTATAGCTGGCCTTGGTCTCGCGGACAAATTCGGCTTCGTCGATGCCGAGCTGGCGGTTGAATTCGTTGACCGGGGGGATCGTGCCTTCGCCGACGCCAACGGTGCCGATCGCTTCGGATTCCACGAGCACGATTCGCCGGCCCGTTCCGACGAAGCGCGAAAGCGCGGCAGCGGTCATCCAGCCCGCGGTTCCGCCGCCAACGATGACGATCCGGCGGATCGGCCCTGCTTCGCTCATATGCTCTCCCGCGTCTCGGCTTCTGCCTAGCCGCCGCGGAGCGACCTTTGAAGTGCCGACCTATTGCCGGTTGTAGGCGGTCCAATTGCCAAGGTGACAGACGGGGCCGGGAATGATGCCGCCGGGTTCAAGCGCGCGAATGCGGTCGCCGCGGCAATATTGGCCGCCGTTCGCTTCGACGATGATGGCGTTGAATTGGTCGAGGCCGGGACAGGGTGCGGCAAGGCGGTTAATCTGCACCGTGCGCCCGGTCCCATATGCCAGGGTGCTACGGTTCACCACGCGGAGATTTTCCGATCCGAACGTCGAAATGCAGCTTCCACCGCCAGCTGGAACGCGCCCGGCGACCTCTCGCGCGAAGTTTTCCGCTTCCTGGTTTGCCGCCACGGATTGCTGCATCGGCGTAGGGGCGCAGCTTGCCAGCGCGAACGGCAACAACAGCAACATCGGGCGCATTGCACATCTCCTCATCCGGCAAACGCCCGGCCATGGCCAAGTGATCCGGCCTTCATGGCGTCCCCGGCAAATTTTCGAACCGGATGGCTTGATAGTAGCTGAACGGATGCGCGGGAGGCGCATGGCCTTCGGGCAGCGGCAGCTTGTTGATGCTTTGCCAATAAGCAATCGAAGCGTCGCGCCACCAAACAGCCTCGTCCAATTGCTTCGATAATTTGGCCGCCACCGCGGCGTGGCGATGTGCATCGACATAAGGCCGCA
>JBDSZD010000056.1:0-2692 GCA_039925325.1 Sphingomicrobium sp. | reverse complement strand
AATATCGAGCTGATGCATTCGATGATCCTGCGCCTGGTCACCGCCACCAACGACGACGGGGACGGGCAGCCCGTCATTCTCGACGCCGAGCAGACGATGTTCATGGCGCGGTCGCTGCAGGCGCTGGCGGGCGCGCGCAAGACCAACCGCGACATGATCCTGAAGGAGCGCAAAGCGGCCACGGAAGAGGCCGCTAAGAGGTCCGTCGACGCCGCCAAATCGCAGGGCCTTTCGGGCGACACAGTCGAGTTCATTCGCAAGGCCGTGCTTGGGAGTGAGGGGTGAGGGCGGCCCGGAAGACCTGGGCGGAAACGGTGGAGCCGATCGCGCAAAGGCTCGCGGTTGCAGGCGCGTTTGGATGCGACTTCGTCCACGGTCCAGCAGGGGCGCTCGCCACCTCTCAATTGTTGCGCGACATGGCCCGGAAGCTCGACGTTGCGGTCTCTCGGGAGACCGCGACATGAGCGCGATCGACCTTACCCTGCAGGAGCGCCGCGCCGAGAATGCCGCAGGCGAAGCCGCGCTCGAGCGATTGCCGAAAGGCGATCTGCTCCTCGGTTATCAGCGTCGCACGATCGACGAGCTCTATTCGAGCACGGCGCTGCTGATCATCGAGAAGAGCCGCCGCATCGGATTGACCTGGGGCCTCGCGGCCTACGCCGTGCTGACCGCCGCCGCCCAAGTGTCGGCGGGCGGACAGAACGCCTGGTACATGGGCTATGACAAAGACATGGCGCTGGAGTTCATCGAGACCTGCGCCATGTGGGCGCGCGCCTTTGGCATCGCGGCCGGCGACGTCGGCGAGGAGCTGCTCGAAGTCGATGGCGTGAATGAAGGCGTTCAGTCCTTCCGCATCCGCTTCGCCTCGGGCTTCAAGATCACGGCGCTGCCGAGCGTGCCGCGGGCGCTGCGCGGCAAGCAGGGCATCGTCATCATCGACGAGGCCGCGTTCCACAAGAACGTGGATGAAGTGCTCAAGTCCGCGATGGCGCTGCTGATCTGGGGCGGCAAAGTGATCGTGGTTTCAACCCATGACGGCGTCGACAATCCGTTCAACCTGCTGCTGGACGAAATCCGCGCTGGCCGGCGCAAGGGCAAAGTGACCACCATCACGTTCGCCGATGCGATGGCGGACGGGCTTTACGAGCGGATCCAGCTCGTGTCCCGGATCAAGGGCAGTGAGCTCGAACCTAAGGAGGAGTGGGAAGCCGGGGTCCGCGCCTATTATGGCGAGGACGCATCCGAGGAGCTCGACTGCGTTCCCAAGTCCGGATCCGGATCGCTGATCACGCCGGAGGATATCGCCGCGGCCGAGCATGAGGATGCCGGCAAGCCCGAGCTTTACCAGGGCGGCCTGGTCTACCTCGGCCGGGACGTCGCGCGCCGCAAGGATGGTGCGATTCAATATCCGATGGAGCTGCTCGGCGACGTCCTGTGGGAACGCGATCACTATGAGGGCTACGGCACCAGCTTCGCGCACCAGGACGCCTATTTCGACGATTGCTTCATCAAGTACCGGATTGCCTATGCCGGCATCGACCAGACCGGCATGGGCGAAAAGGTTGTCGAGGACGCGCAGCTTCGCCACGGCGCCACCCGCGTCAACGGCGTACTGCTGACCGGTCCCAATCGGCTCGACCTCGCGATCTCGCTGCAGCAGCGCTTCCAGGCGGGCCGCATCCGGATCCGCAAGGGCGACGCCAAGCTGCGCGCCGATCTCCGAGCGATCAAGAAGATGGGCAGCGCCACAGGCGGCGTCCGCATCGTCAACGAAGGACAGGTCCACGCCGATCACTTCTGGGCGCTGGCGCTCGCCTCGCGCGGCGCGGACGTCCCGTTCCAGGAATTCGGCTATCACTCGTCGACCAGGCGCCCGGTCAGCGAGCGCGCCAGCATGCGCCCAGTTCACGACGATGACGTATTCGGCTCGGCGGCCCGCTTCGGCCGGCCGGGCGCCTGGTAAGGACGAAGATGGCCGACGCACTTCCCGCTACCGCTCCGCGTACCTCTGGCCTGGTCGATCATCTCGGCCGGCCGCTCGTGGCTTCGCAAATGACGATCGAGGTCGCCGGGCCGTCGACGTCGGGCGTCCGCTCGATCGTGTCCGGCCATCCCGCGCAGGGACTGACGCCCGAGCGCCTCGCCGGATTGCTGCGCGGAGCCGAGCATGGGGACGCCACCGCATATCTGGAGCTGGCGGAGGAGATGGAGGAGAAGGATCTCCATTATCTGTCGGTGCTCGGCACCCGCAAGCGCGCCGTGTCGCAACTGCCGATCGAGGTCCAGGCGGCATCCGACGATGCCAACCATGAAGCCGACGCGCAGCTGGTCCGCGATTGGCTGAAGCGCGACACGCTGGAGATCGAGCTGTTCGATATCCTCGACGCGGTCGGCAAGGGCTTCAGCGTCACCGAGATCGTGTGGGAGTTCACCGCCAAGGCATGGCTGCCGTGCCGGCTGAAATGGCGCGACCCGCGCTGGTTCGAGTTCGACCGCGTCGATGGCGAGACGATCATGCTGCGCACGACCGGGCCGTCCGAGCTGCTCACCGGTTTCAAATATATTGCCCACGTTCACCCGGCGAAGTCGGGCCTGCCGATCCGCAGCGGAATCGCCCGCGCGGTCACCTGGTCGTACATGTTCAAGAATTATTCGGTGAAGGACTGGGTCACCTTCATGGACGCCTACGGCA
>JBDSZD010000055.1:0-7600 GCA_039925325.1 Sphingomicrobium sp. | reverse complement strand
CGGTCGGCATCGCGATCACCGTCGTGGTTTATGGCGTGGTGGCGATCATCGTGAAGCTCGACGACATCGGCCTGCACATGGCCGAGCGGAAAAACCCCGGCGCGCAAGCCTTCGGGCGCGGCCTGGTGCATGTTGTGCCGAAGCTGCTCGGGGGTCTGTCGTTCATCGGCACAGCCGCAATGCTATGGGTCGGCGGCGGAATCCTCGTGCACGGCCTCCACGAAATGCACATATTGGAGTTCATCCCCGACACCGTCGATCGCATCGCGCAGGCAGTTGGGGGCGAGACCGGCTTCCTGAATTGGCTAGTTCATGCAATCGGCGGGGCAATCGTCGGAGCAGTCGTCGGCGGCATCATCGTCGCAATCTTCCACCTCGTTCCGCGCAAGGTCAAAGAGGCGGCGGCGCATTAGAGCAGGACCGAATGCCTACTTTGGGTGAAAAGCGAAAATTAGGGCCGATCCTGGATAGGGCGTCCTAACCTGTCTTCCGCAACGTCCCATTCAAAGACGCGACCTGTAGTTTTCTGAAGGGCGAACCAGCCCATGTTTGTGCTGCATATGCCATCGCAGACCCGTGTGCTGTGCAGCGCGAAGACGAAATATCCTTTCGGTCTGTATTTTGGGACGACGAAGTCACAGAACGCGATGTCCGAAATTGGGAAATGGCCTTTTGCCGCAACGATACGCTTAACCGACGAGCAAGCGGCTTCCTCCGTTCTCACCGCCGCCGTGCGTTCCAGGGCCGCCTGCAAAATCTCGCTCGAAGCAACGAGCAGAATTGCCACTACAGTAGATGCGATCAGTCTGCCTCGTGTCATCACAGTTTACAGTGCTCGATGTCGCTAATGTCCGCAATCGCTCAAAGGCAGAGATACATGCCAACTCAATCGAAGTGCAGCCGCCGGTACTTCCCTCGGAAATATAGCAACGGATCCAGCGCCGCGTCGAAGCTCGCCTTCATCACGCGCCCCACAAGGATGTGGTGATCCCCCCCATCATGCACCTGGAACCGCTCGCATTCGAACACGCCGAGCGAGTCCTTCAATATCGGCGGGCCGAACTCGCCTTCGGACCAGGGCGTCGCGCCGAATCGGTCCTCGTCGCGCGCGGCGAAGCGGATCGAGGCCGGTTGCTGCTCGTTCTGGAGTACGTTGACCGCGAAGTGGCTGGCCGCGATCATCGCCTCGGCGCAGCCCGCCGGCTTGGCGATGCACACCAGCAGCAGGGGCGGATCGAGCGACAAAGACGTAAAACTGTTCGCCGTCAGCCCCACCGGCTGCCCGTTCGGCGCAATGCAGGTGACGATCGTAACGCCGGTTGCGAAGCATCCGAGTGCATCGCGCAGAGTGCGCGGATCGTGCCCGGTGCGATATTCGCTCTGATCGGGCGGATCGGCCATCATCCCTCCCTATCGCTCGGCGGCACTTCCGGCTAGGTGCGCCCCCATGCCTCATCCCAAAATCCATTCGGCGCTCGCCACAGCGCTCGACGCGCGCGGCTATTCCGCGCTGACGCCCGTCCAGTCCGCTGTCCTCGGCGACGAAGCGGAAGGCCGTGACCTGATCGTTTCCGCCCGCACCGGATCGGGCAAGACCGTCGCGTTCGGCCTCGCCATGGCCGCGCAGCTGATCGAGGGCGACCGCACGCCCTTTGCCAAGGCACCGCTCGGCCTGATCATCGCACCGACCCGCGAGCTTGCGATCCAGGTCAGCAAGGAGCTCGACTGGCTCTACGCCAATGCCGCGGCACGCGTCGTCACTTGTGTCGGCGGCATGGACCCCATCAAGGAACGGCGCGCGCTCAACGGTGGCGCGCATATCGTCGTCGGCACGCCCGGACGGCTGCGCGACCATCTCGAACGCGGTGCGCTCGATTTGTCGGCGCTGCGTGTCGCGGTGCTCGATGAGGCCGACGAGATGCTCGACATGGGCTTTCGCGAAGAGCTTGAGGAGATTCTCGACGCCACGCCCAACAGCCGTCGGACATTGCTGTTCTCGGCGACCATGCCGCGCCCGATCATCGCGCTCGCCAAGCGCTATCAGAAGGACGCGCTGCGGATCGAGACGCTGGAGGATCGCGAGGGTCACAGCGATATCGCCTATCAGGCGGTCGCCGTGTCCCCGACCGACATCGAACATGCGGTCGTCAACCTGCTGCGCTTCCATAACGCGGAAACGGCCATCCTGTTCTGCGCCACCCGCGACGCCGTCCGCCGCCTCCACGCCAGCATGACCGAGCGCGGCTTCCAGTCAGTGGCGCTGTCGGGCGAGCACAGCCAATCCGAGCGCAACCACGCGATCCAGGCCCTGCGCGACCAGCGCGCCCGGGTCTGCGTCGCCACCGACGTCGCCGCGCGCGGGATCGATCTGCCGTCGGTGTCGCTGGTGATCCACGTCGAGCTTCCGCGCGATGCCGACGCGCTGCAGCACCGCTCCGGCCGCACCGGCCGCGCCGGGCGCAAGGGCACGGCGGTGCTGCTGGTCCCGTTCCGCGCCCGCAAGCGCGTCGAAGGCATGCTGCGCGGCGCGCGCATCGCGGCCGAGTGGATCACTCCCCCGACCGCCGCCCAGATCCAGGCCAAGGATCGTGAACGGCTGCTTGCCTCGCTGGCGACGGAGATCGATCCGGATGAGGAGGAGAAAACGCTTGCGGCGCAGATCATGGCCGATTTGTCGCCCGAAGCGATCGCATTCGCACTTGTGCGGTCGCTCCGTACCGATTTGCCCGCGCCCGAAGATTTGGCTGCCGAGGGCGCACGCCCAGAGCAAAGTGGGGAGCCGGGGCCCCGCCAGGGGTTCGAGAGCGCCAGCTGGTTCCGGATCAATGCCGGCCGCCGCCACAATGCCGATCCGCGCTGGCTGCTGCCGGTGATCTGCCGCTACGGCCATGTCGGCCGCCACGATATCGGCGCGATCCGAATCGCCGCCAGCGACAGCTATTTCCAGGTCACCGAGCGCGCGACTCCCGGCTTCATCAAGGCGCTCCGCCGCGCGACCATATCGCCCGAAGACGAAGGCATGATCATCGAACTGGCACAGCCGCGCGATGTTGCTCCGCACTCGCCGGCAAGGCCGAAATCCAATTATCGTCCGGAGAGCGCATCCAAGGCCCGCCCCCCGCGCAAGCCGAGGGGCTAACGAAAATACACTCGCTCAGCCGAGCTCGTTCGAAACTTTCGAATAGGTCGTATTGAGGTTCGAGCCGAGGCTCTTCATCGCCACAATCGCGGCGACCGCGATCAGCGATGCAAGCAAGGCATATTCGATGGCGGTGGCGCCGCGCGCGTCGCGAAACAGATTTCTGAAGCGCTTCAACATCTTTCACTCCCCCTCGGCCATAAAGGACCGACGATCGCGCATCGACGGATGCGTGAGGTCATGTTCGCCGCAGCGAATGAAGGAAGCGTTAAAGTCCGCCGAGCGTCTCTTAACTTGAAACCCGTTAACAAATTGTAACCGGAGAGCGCCGGCTCGCCAAAAGGCCCGTGCGCATCACTGTTTGTGTATTGGGCTGCCTCCCTTATTGTCCGTTGAGGGGTGACTGAATGACACAAGATTCCGCGCGCAATATTTCGGCTCTCAACCGCCGTGCCTTCATGGCCGGCGCAAGCCTGACCTTTGGCTGGGCCTCGCTGACCCGTGCGCAGTCGCGCGGCCCTTCGCGCGCCGACGGCTATCGCCACGAGCTGTGGTACACCAAGCCTGCCGGCCCCTGGGTCGAGGCGCTCCCGGTCGGCAATGGCCGGCTCGGCGCGATGACGTTCGGTCGCGTCGTTCAGGAGCGGATCCAGCTCAACGAAGACACATTGTACGCGGGTTCGCCCTACAGCCCCGACAATCCCGACGCGCTCGCGGCCTTGCCCAGGGTACGGGCATTGATCGACGCGGGGCAGTTCGAGGAAGCGGGCAAGCTCGTCGACCGCTCGATGATGGCGAAGCCGCTGAGGCAGATGCCTTATGGGTCCGCGGGAGATCTGTTCCTCGACTTCATCGGGGTGAATGGCGCTGCGGACTACAGGCGCTCGCTGGACCTCGATGAGGCGATCGTGCGGAGCAGCTTCCGGGATGGCAAGGCGAGGTTTGATCGCGAGACCTTCGCAACCACGGTCGATCGCGTGATCGTGGTGCGGCTGACCGCCAAAGCGGGCGGCCGGCTCGATTTCGATCTCGGCTACCGGCACCCGGGCAAGGCCAAATATGGCGATCCGACCTACGATGGACAGGCCAAGGCGGTCGCGGCGGCGGGCGCCGCCTGGAACCACAAAGAAGATCTCAACAAAGCGGTTCGTCCCGACTGGCTCCGCATTGCCGCCGACGGTAGCGACGCGATGCTGGTGAGAGGGCGTAACGAAGCAGCCGAGGGCATTCCGGCCGGCCTCGAATATGCGGTGCGCGTCAAGGTGCTGGGCGACGGCGTCACACGCTTTGCGGGTGACACATTGTCTGTTCGCGGCGCCCGCAACGTCACATTGCTGATCTCTATTGCCACCAGTTACGTCAATTATTCCGATGTCGGCGGCGATCCGGTAGCAGCGGTGCACAAGGCGACTGAAGCGGCGGCGCGCAAATCGTTCGCAAAGCTCAAGGCCGACCATCTCGCGGCACACCAGGCGATGTTCCGGCGTATGGCGATCCGCATCGACGGAGCGTCGAACCTGGTCGCTCCGACCGATGTGCGAATCGCCTCCGTCCCGAAGGCGTCCGATGCCGCGCTGGCGGCGCTTTATGTCCAATATGCGCGCTATCTCATGATGTCCTCATCGCGCGGCGACAGCCAGCCGGCCAACCTCCAAGGCCGCTGGAACGAGGGCACCAATCCGCCGTGGGGCAGCAAATATACGATCAACATCAATACCGAGATGAATTACTGGATCTCCCATCCCGCCAATATCGCGGAGACCGCGGAACCGCTGGTGCGCATGGTCGAGGATCTCTCGGTGACCGGCGCGAAGACGGCGCGAGCGATGTACGGCGCGCGTGGCTGGATGGCGCATCACAATACCGAGGTGTGGCGCCCAACGGCACCGATTGACGGGCAGCAATGGGGCATGTGGCCGACGGGCGGCGCGTGGCTCTGCAAGACCTTGTGGGACCATTACGAATATGATCCCGACCAGGCGTTCCTGCGGCGCATCTATCCGTTGCTGAGGGGCGCCTCCTTGTTCTTTCTCGACACTTTGGTGGAGGATCCGAAGGGACGCGGCCTCGTCACCTCGCCGTCGATTTCCCCCGAAAATATGCACCGCCCGGGTGCTGCGCTCGCCTCGGGCGTGGCGATGGATCGGCAGATCCTGCGCGATCTGTTCGCTTACACACTCGAAGCGCATGGCAAGCTCGGCTCGCCCGACAGGGAGTTCGCCCGGCAATTGGAAACGGCGCGCAATCGATTGCCGGCCGACAAGATCGGCGCGCAGGGGCAATTACAGGAGTGGCTCGAAGATTGGGACGCGCAGGCGCCCGAGCAGAACCATCGCCACGTGTCGCATCTCTACGCGGTCTACCCGAGCGAGCAATTGAACGTGCGCGACACGCCCGCCTTCATCGCGGCGGCGAAGAAATCGCTCGACACCCGCGGCGACCTGTCGACCGGCTGGGCGACGGCCTGGCGAATCGCTTTGTGGGCGCGAATGGGCGACGGCGAGCGCGCCTATTCCGTGTTGCAGGGGCTGCTCGGGCCGCAGCGAACCTATCCCAACATGTTCGATTCGCACCCGCCGTTTCAGATCGACGGCAATTT
The DNA here is from genome assembly GCA_039925325.1 of Sphingomicrobium sp. Classification (GTDB taxonomy): domain Bacteria; phylum Pseudomonadota; class Alphaproteobacteria; order Sphingomonadales; family Sphingomonadaceae; genus Sphingomicrobium. The sequence continues at coordinate 1,862 of JBDSZD010000055.1, read as the reverse complement.
CGGCGGTGCGGCGGGTATTCTAGAGATGCTGGTCCAGTCTTGGGGCGGCGAAATCCACATTCTTCCGGCCTTGCCGAACGACTGGGCTTCGGGGTCGATCAGGGGCGTGCGTGCGCGCGGCGGAATCGAAGTGGATCTCGACTGGGCCGGCGGCGCGGCCCGTAAACTCGTCCTTCGTGGACGGCCGCGCGCGCAAGTCAAATTGCGCTATCGCGGTCAACTGAGGCCGGTCACGCTCGACTCCCGCGGCCACTCGGATGTCGCCCTGAGCTAATCCTGGGCCAGCCGGTTGATTGCATCGGCCAGCTCAATGTCGCGCTCGGTGACGCCGCCTGAATCATGGCTGGTGAGGCGGAAATCGACGCGGTTCCAGACGCTTGTGAACTCGGGATGATGGTCCTGCTTTTCGGCATGAAAGGCGACTCGGGTCAGGAAAGCAAAGGCTTCGGCGAAGTCGGCGAAGGTGAAGCTGCGCACCAGCGCCTTGCCGTCCTTGGTCCAGCCATTGGGGATGTTCATTGTTAGGGCCTGTCCTACAGGGGGTGTTTCGGGCTAGGGCTGATAGCATGATCGGCGCTTCCGCCAATTCCACCAACTATGGTTCCAATTCGCCTCGCGTGCGTAGGCACGCACGCGGGCACGCGTAGGCCTGTGGCCTTTGCTGCGTTTCGCGCGCGTTCGGACGCGCATAAACCGCAGCAGCATTGGAGCCGCGAAGGAGAGTAAACATGGCTTCGGCCACGCTTGAACACGGCCCGCTCGGGCTCGAAAATCCGATGGGCACCGACGGCTTCGAATTCGTCGAATATGCCGCCCCCGATCCGGAGCTGCTGCGCTCTTTGTTCACCAAGATGGGTTTCCCCGCCATCGCCCGGCACCGCCGCAAGGACGTCACCTTGCATCGCCAGGGGGAAATCAACTTCATCATCAACGCCGAGCCGGACAGCTTCGCGCAAGCTTTCGCCCGCGAGCACGGCCCGTGCGCCTGCGCGATGGCGTTCCGCGTCCAGGACGCCGCCAAGGCGCACGCGCGGGCGATCGAGCTCGGCGCCAAAGACCTCGATAATGACGTTGGCCCGATGGAGCTCAACATTCCGGTCATCGAGGGCATCGGTGGATCGCGCCTCTATCTCGTAGATCGCTATGGCCAAGACGGCTCGATCTATGACGTCGATTTCCGGTTCGAGCCCGACTGGAAGGAGAAGATGGCGGAGCTGGACTCCAGCCTGACTTATATCGACCATCTGACGCATAACGTGAATCGCGGCCGGATGAGTCACTGGGCTGAGTTCTACGAGCGTCTCTTCAACTTCCGCGAGATTCGCTATTTCGATATTGAAGGCAAAGTCACCGGCCTGATCTCGAAAGCGATGACCAGCCCGTGCGGCAAAATCCGCATCCCGCTCAACGAAAGCCAGGACGACAAGAGCCAGATCGAGGAGTTCCTGCGCGAATATAAGGGCGAGGGCATCCAGCACATCGCGCTCGGCAGCAGCGACATCTACGCGTCGGTGGACGTGCTTTCAGGTCGCGGCATCCCGTTCCAGGACACGCCGGAAACCTATTACGACCTGCTCGACGAGCGCGTCGCTGGCCATGGCGAACCCACTGCCGAGCTCAAGCAGCGCAAGATCCTCGTCGACGGCGCCCCAACCGAGGGCCAGGGCCTGCTGCTGCAGATTTTCACCCAGAATGCGATCGGGCCGATCTATTTCGAAATCATTCAGCGCAAGGGCAACGAAGGCTTCGGCGAAGGCAATTTTAAAGCGCTGTTCGAGAGCATCGAACTCGACCAGATCCGCCGTGGGGTGATTTAGCGCTGCCTGGCGGTCCCGCACCGGCCCGCACCCCCACCCGGCCAA
>JBDSZD010000054.1:0-9906 GCA_039925325.1 Sphingomicrobium sp. | reverse complement strand
CGCTGGTGGCAGACATGGATTCGACCATCATCGGACAGGAATGTATCGACGAGCTCGCCGATTTTGCCGGCCTGAAAAGCCGCGTCGCCGAGATTACGGAGCGCGCGATGCAGGGCGAACTCGATTTTCCGAGCGCGCTGCGCGAGCGCGTTGCGCTGCTCCGGGATCTCGACGAAGGCGCGATCGCAACCTGCCTCGCAGAACGCGTTACGCCCAATCCGGGTGCCGCGACTCTGGTCCGGACGATGCGCGCGCACGGCGCGTCGTGCCTTCTGATCTCGGGCGGGTTCACTGCGTTCGCCGAACCCGTCGCCGAAATGGTCGGCTTCGACCGCGTGCAGGCCAATCGCCTGGGAGCCGAGCGAGGCAAGCTCACCGGCCTCGTTGGTGACCCAATCGTCGATGCTGTGGCCAAGCGCGCGGGCCTTATCGCGCTGCGCGAGGAACTCGGACTCGATCCAGCGGAGGTGTTGGCCATCGGCGACGGCGCGAACGACCGCATGATGATCGAGGAAGCTGGTCTCGGCGTCGCCTATCGCGCCAAGCCCGTGCTTGCTAAAGCCGCCGATGCCCGGCTCGACCATAATGGTCTCGACGCTTTGCTGTGGGCGCAGGGCATAGAGCGCAGCGAATGGGTCAAAGCGGGCTGATCATTTGGCGGCGACGGGGAAGCAGGCCTGGCCGCGTGCCGACAGGGTCGAGCAGGCGGCCGCCGCCGCCGCCTTGGTTTCGAACGGACCAGCCTGAAGCCGGGTCATTGGACCGACCGGGATCAGAAACGGCTTGCGACCAGCCAGCGGACCGGCACCCGAGAGCTTGCGGAACAATGCTTCTGCCGACGCACGCTGCGAAAACGCGCCCAGCTGAACGCGCCAATTACCCGAGACTGCAGCTTGGGGTGTAGCCGCCACGGTCTTGAGAGACACGACCGTCTGGGCTTTTACCGCAGGCGGCTTTTGGGCTGCGACCGTCCTGGCTTTTACCGGGAGCGGCTTTGGAGCCGGGTCTGGCACGGGCGCTGTAGCCATAGCCCGCGCCATGGCCACGCCTTTTTTGCGCTGCTCGATCGGGATCATCAGGTCCATGTCGGCCAGGGTCGCCTTGGCGGGCGCAAGGCCCTGCGCGGCGGCTCGGCTGACATAGGCATAGGCCAGCACCGGGTCTCGCGGCACGCCGTCGCCGTTGAACAGGGCCGTGCCAAAAACCAGTAGAGCCCTTGCGTCCCCTTTTTCAGCCGCCGTTTTCAGCCAGCGCAACCCGCCGAGGCGATTGCCGCTGTCGAACAGCAATAGTCCCAGCGTGCTTTGGGCGTCGAGATGATCCTTCGTGGCGGCCCGCAGCAGCCAGGTCTGCGCAGCGGCTAGGCTGATCGGCACGCCGCGGCCGAGCCGATAAGCCTGACCGATGTTGAAAGCGGCATCCGGGTCCCCGGCCTCGGCCAGCGGCCTCCAGATTTTGACCGCAGCGGCGAAATCGCCCTTCTGCCAGGCATCGATGCCATCGCCGACGGACTGTGCAGTCACCGGCGCGGCCACGATCAGCAATGCGACACAAAGAATTCCACGGTTACGCATGACGACCTTCACCCCTCGCTGCAAAGCTGCACTGTGTCGCTCCCCGAGGCAATAAGGTCGTGGCAATGTTAACCAGATTTTAGAGCCTTGAGTGTCACCTCGACGGCAATTGGACTGAGTGAGGGGACAAGCATGCGCGTTCTGGCAATGGCATCGCAAAAGGGCGGATCGGGGAAAACGACCCTGTCCGGACATTTGGCGGTGCAAGCGCAGCTGGCCGGAGCTGGGCCCGTCTGTCTCATCGACATCGATCCTCAGGGAAGCCTTGCCGACTGGTGGAACGAGCGCGAGGCCGACATGCCGGCGTTCGCCCAGACCACGGTCGCACGCCTTGCTTCCGACCTTGAAGTGCTTCGCCAGCAGGGTTTCCGCCTGGCAGTCGTCGATACGCCGCCGGCCATTACTATGGCGATCCAGAGCGTTATCGCCGTTGCCGAACTGATCGTCATTCCGACGCGCCCAAGCCCGCATGATCTTCGCGCCGTCGGCGCCACCGTCGATCTTTGCGACCGCGCTGGAAAGCCGCTTCTGTTCGTCGTCAATGGCGCGACGCCCAAGGCCAAGATCACTTATGAAGCCGCCGTCGCGCTTTCGCAGCACGGCACCGTGGCTCCAGTCACGCTCCACCACCGCACCGACTTCGCAGCCTCGATGATCGACGGCCGCACCGTGATGGAGATCGATCCGAAGGGACGCTCTGCCCGCGAAGTGACTGAGCTGTGGGAATATATTTCTGACCGTCTCGAGAAGAATTTCCGCCGCACGGTCTTCGCAGCCCCGGGCGCCGCCCAGGGAAATAATGCTGCCAGCCCGCGACCCGTCGGGGGCTTCGGCCGCCGCGTGGTCGGCCAGTAAGGGGCGCGGAAGATGAAAAGCGAACCAAAAGCTTTCGCATCGCTCTCCTCCGGCCTGCTGGCCCGCAAGGGCGCCGCCCGTCCGGCAATGCGCCCCCAGGGCTTCGGCCAATCCGGCGCAGGTCTCGAAGACCTCGGATGGAACGACATGGGATTCGAAGCACCCAAGGCTGCGGTGACGCAGCTGCGCGATGCAAACCACGATGCATTCGGCGATGAAATCGTCGCGGGGCCATCGCGCAACCCACTTGCTGCGCTTACTCCGGTGCAGTCGCCGGTTCACAGCCAGCAGGCGGAGATCGCCGACCGTCTCGTCGCATCGGAAGAGTATGACGAAGACGATCCGGTCGATGAGACCGCCGAGCTTTATGAGGCGGATGACGCTCCCGCGCCGTTTGAAAACGACGACACGCCTGAGCCGTACGAACCGGACGAATCGGAGCAGCTGGAAGAGGCTTCGATCGGCTTCACCGACGAGTCCGAAGCAATAGAGATAGTGGAACCCATTGCCGCAATTGCTCCGGTCCCAGTGGCAGCCGTCGTGCGTCGTGCGCCCGTGCAGCGCTCGGCCCCGGGCAGCAAGGCGAAGGCGGCATTCACATTACGCGTCGATCCCGTCCGCCATCTCAAGCTTCGTCTCGCCTGTGCTGTCAGCGGTCGTTCCGCCCAGCAGATTGTGACCGACGCACTCGATGCACTTCTGGCGGAAATGCCGGAACTCGAAGCCATGGCCGCCAAGGTCAATCGCAAAGGATAAGATGATGTTCCGCACCAGTCTCGGCTCAGCCGTTTCCGCGATCGCGCTGGCTTCGATGTTGGCGGGGTGCGCGGCGCCCGGAACGGTTCGAAGTGCTGCGAATCGGAATGTCGATCAGTCCAAAATGGGTTTTGCAAGCCGCGCGCTGATGGCGATGAACGCCAGCGATTTTGCGGCCGCTGTGGGCTATGCCGAGCAAGCGGTCGAAAAGTCGCCGGACGACGTTTCGGTCCGCGCATTGCTCGCCAACAGCTATTTTGCCGCCGGACGCTTCGCTTCGGCGGAAACCGCCTATCGCGATGCGCTCAAGTTCGATGAAAATCAGCCAAAGCTGCTCCTCAAGCTGGTCCTGGTGGAGATTGCACAGGGCAAGCGCGGCGAGGCACTGACGTTCCTCGCGGCCGCCCGTCCGATCCTCGATCCGGCCGACTATGGGCTGGCGCTGGCGCTCGCCGGTCAGGCCGCCGAGGGCATTGCTGTGCTGGACGCGGCTGCCCGAGTCCGTGGCGCGGACGCCCGGGTGCGTCAAAATCTCGCGCTAAGCCATGCCATGGCAGGCGACTGGAGCTCCGCCCGCACGATCGCAGCGCAGGACGTTCCGGCCGACCAGCTCGACCAACGCATTCAGGACTGGATGCGGCTGTCCAATCCTTCGCGGCCGTCCGATCAGATTGCTGCGCTAACCGGGGTGACCCCGGCCGCTGCGGATCCGGGTCAGCCCGTCCGCCTCGCGCTCCGCACATCCAATACCGCAGTCGCTGCGGCCGTCGCGCAGCCGGCGCTCCCGGTGCCGGTAGCCCAAGCCGTCGCGCAACCGAGTGTGCAGCTCGCCCAAGCGGTGCCGGCCTTCGCAACACCTGTCATCGCGCCAGCTGCAGCTTCGACGATCGCTGCCGAAGACGAACCGTTCGTTGAAGTTCCCCCGGCCCGGGCCGCAAGACTTATTGCGCCCAGGATCAAAGCCGCTGCGGTGACACCAGTCGCCAAGGCGCCGCTCCGCGCAGCCGCTTATGTTCCGCGCAAGGCGCCGATCCATCAGGCGTCGTATCGCGCTGCCGGCAAATCGACCGCCGTCCTGCAACTCGGCGCTTATGGCTCTCCGCAACGTGTCGCGGCGGCTTGGGACAGCGCCGCTCGACGCTATACCGCGCTGCGCGCCTACATGCCGGTTAGCGCCCGCTTCCAAAGCGCGAAGGGCATCTTCTATCGCCTGTCCGTCAAAGGTTTCCACAGTCCGGACCAAGCCAAGAATTTGTGCATCTCATTGCGCCGGTCGGGCGGGAGCTGCTTCGTTCGCAGCGTAGCGGGCGACGCGCCGGTTCAGATCGCGCTGCGCTAAAGCCAGTCAGCCTCCGCGCTGTTTCGCCAGCAGCTCGAGGCACGCCATGCGCACGGCCACCCCGTTTTCGACTTGAAGCCAGATCAGCGATCGTTGAGGATCGTCGGCGATTGCGCTGTCGATTTCAACGCCGCGATTCATCGGGCCGGGGTGCATGACGACGGCGTGGGGCGCTGCTTTCGCTAGTCGGCCCGCCGTTAGCCCGTAGAGCCGCAGGAACTCGCCCGGGGCATCGCCCAAATCGTCCTCCAGTCGCTCTCGCTGGACGCGGAGCATCATCACCACGTCCGCACCGGCAATGGCGTCATCGACGGTCGCAAATCCCAAACCCGGCGGCACCAGCGAGGGTGGTCCCGCCAGTCGGACCTCCGCACCGAGGCGCGCCAGCAATTTGGCGTTGGAGCGGGCGACGCGGCTGTGCTGAATGTCGCCGCAGATCGCGACCTTGAGCCCCGCGATGCGCCCGAAGCGGCCGCGGATCGTCAGTGCGTCGAGCAGCGCCTGGGTCGGATGTTCGCCGATCCCATCGCCGGCATTGACGACCGGGCAGTCCATGATCGACGCAAGACGAGCGGGCGCGCCTTCCTCGCCGTGCCGGACGACCAGCACATCGGCGCGCATCGCGTTGAGCGTACGGGCAGTGTCTTCGAGTGTTTCGCCTTTCTTGATGCTCGAATGTTCAACCTGCATTGTCACCACCTGCGCGCCGAGGCGGTTGGCCGCGACTTCGAACGACAGCAAAGTCCGCGTCGAATTTTCGAAGAAGGCATTCATGACGGTGAAACCGGATAGGGTCTGGTCGGCGCGCCGAACGCCGCGGTTGAATTCAAACCAATAAGCCCCGCGATCGAGAATGATCGCGATCTGATCGTCGCTCAGCGAATCGATGGACGTGAGGCTCACGAGCGATTGGCCTAACTATCGGGAGCGAGGTTGACCAGTGCGTCGATCGCCCCCTGGAGAATGTGCGCTGCGGCAAGCTTGTCGATCGCCTCGGCGCGCTTGGCGCGGCTGACGTCGGCGGCGATCATCGCCCGTTCGACCGCTTGGGTCGACCAGCGTTCGTCCCATAGGAGGATGGGACGTCCCAATGGTTTCAAATTGCTCGCGAAAGCCCGGACCGATTGCGTCCGCGGGCTGTCGCTTCCGTCCATGCTGAGGGGCAGTCCGACCACCAGTCCGACGATGGTCTCCCGATCCGCGAAGGCGCGAAGATTCTGCAGGTCCGCTGCAAACTTCGTGCGCCGAATCGTCTCCGAAGGGCCAGCGAAACTCCAGCGGGCATCGCAGATGGCGAGCCCGATCGTTCGCGTCCCGACGTCGAGCCCAGCCAGCTTTCCGGCATTCGGGAGAGCCAATGCGAATATTTGAGGGCTCTGCGTGATCATGTCTTCGCGAAAGCTTCGACCCGGCGGCGGGCATCTTCGCGGATCGCACCCCAGAACAAGGCGTAGTCGTACACGTGATAATTGTTGCCGGGCAGGACGTACGGCCCAAGCGCTGGAATCTCGCCATCGATGATCAGCAGCCCCTTGTCGCAACGCGCACCCACCCGGCCCGGCGCTAGCGTCGCGGTGGAAAGGTCCGTCGTCGGCACCAGGGTCCCGGGATTGGCAGTCGGCGGAGCGCTACCGTCCTTGGTTCCCGTGAGCGGATCGACGCAAAGCATATCCTCGCGCCGGCGGTCGCCGCCCGACAATCCTGCGGACCCTTCGAAACCCTTCAGCACGAGGTCAGGGTTGTTGGGTTCACCGAAAGTCATCCACGACAGCAGGCAGCCGACCTGATCATTGCGCAGGCAGGCTGGCAGTCCAAGCACTGGAAGATCGGCCGAGGTGCTGACCGGCCAACCGACGACATAAGCGGCGACGATCCGGCGAGCGACCGGTTTTCCCGCAATATGCTCCTTGAGTAGCCGCGTGAGATGCAGCGCGCCCTGGCTATGCCCTGCAACGATGATCGGCCGGTCGCCTGCCTCTTTGAGAAATTGGTCGAACGCCTTTTGTACGTCGCCGTAGGCAAGATCGAGTGCGGCCTTCGCATCTGGGCTGTCGAGCAGGAAGGCTCCATAAGCTGCTTGCCGGTACATTGGCGCCCACACCTCCCCGCCGCTGGCAAGCGCACTGGCCTGGCTGCGTGTGAACAGCGCCGCACGACTGCGGCTGTCGACATCATCGAGCGGAGCGTTCCAGCGGTCGGTGCGCAAATATGTGGTTGGGTGAATGTAGAACACTGCGGCGTTGCCCGGGGCGGACACGGCCGAATGGTCGTAATTTTCGGGGAGCCATTGCGCGGGATCGCCCGACCGGCCGGGCCGGGCAATCCAAGTTGCGGCGTCGGCATAATCCGGCGCGCGTTCCGCCGGGGCGGCGAACGGGCCTTTCGGCGTTGCCTGACGGATCAGCACGTCCTGACCGAACTGAAAGACAGCGAAAGCGCCGGCCACCGCCAGCAGGATCAGAAAGAAAATCGCAATCAGGAAGCGGCGGGCGCACATCTGCTGCGGCGGTTAGGTGAGGCGCGTCCGTCAGACAAGGGCGGGGCCACAAAAGGCGAGGGCGGTCGCGTGCCAACCACGCAACCGCCCTCCGCTTCGAGCAATGAATGAATTAAGACTTATTGATATTCGGCGGTCAGATCGAACTGCGCCGTGTACAGGCCGTTTGGCTGGGCAGCAGTGATCTCAAACGTTCCGCCGACACCCACTTCGAACGCGGTGGTCGCATCGATGGTCCGAGCCAATAGGCCACCTTGATCAACGTCGAATGCAAGGACGTTGATCGTGTTCGGACCGCTCGTCAGCACAGTCGGTGCGTTGAGCGTCAGGTTGACGACCTGGAGAGCAGTGCCCGCGCCCTGGAAAAGGCCACGGCTGCCGGGATAGCCCGGAACGCCGAGGACGGCGCCGGTGACCGAACGCGCGCCGGTGTCGGCGTCGATCGAGACCGTACCCGCAGCAAGCTGGTCGGCAATGACCGTGCCGAAGTCGAGATCGCTGGTCTTGGTCAGCGTGAGTGGCAGAAGGACAACGCCGCGGGCTTCAGCCTGGGCATTGGCAGTGACGGTCTGCGCGAAAGCCGGCGAAGCGACGGCCATAGTGGCGGCGAGTGCCGCAATACCGAGAGTTAAACGCATTTTGGTTCCCCACAACAAGGTTCGAGATGAGTGCTAATGACGGTCGCGCCTCAAGATCGTTTAAACAGCATTGGTATCCGTAAAATTTACCTTGTTGCCGCTGGCTAAGGAGCCTGCCAGTCTCTCGGGCAGGGGGATAGACCGAATGGATATACGCGAAGACGATGCGGACAGGTGGCCGCTTCGGCCGTGGATCATGGCGGCAATCTGCGCCGCCGCCGGGCTGCTGTTCGACGCCCTGACCGATTTCCCGAGCAGCGGTTTGCCGCGCCCGGGGCAGCTCGCATTCGCCACCTTCACCGCCGTCGCCGCCTTGTCGTTCGTGATCACTGTCGAAAAGCGCCGCTGGTGGTGGTCCGTCGCCTTTGCGATCGGGTGGGCGACGGTCGTGGCGCTCGTCGGCTGGTTCACCGCGCGCTACAATAGCAGGCCGACGATCTTTGAATGGCCGTTCTTTTCCGGCCTGTTCGCGGTGCTGCTGGCCGCGCCATTGTTCCAGACCATCCGCGACGAAGGCGCGTGGCGCTTTCCTTACCCCCGGCTGCACCGCCACGTGTGGGTTGATGCCGTGATCGGCGGAGCAAGCCTGATCTTCACCGGTCTGTCGTTCCTTCTCGCCTTGCTGATCGCGGGCCTGTTCCACCTGATCGGCATCAAGATTTTCACGGACCTGTTGAAGGAAAGCGCGTTCGCCTGGGCGCTGGCCGGCTTCGCTTTTGGCACTGCCTTCGGCCTGCTGCGCGAGCGCGACGGTTTAGCATCCATCCTTTACCGGCTGGTGACCATGGTGCTGTCGGTGCTTGCGCCAGTACTTGCTGGGGCGCTGGTGCTGTTCCTTTTGTCGCTGCCGGTCACGGGTCTCAAGGAACTGTGGGATTCATCGGTTCCGGCCACGCCGATGCTGCTGCTGGCGGGTGCGGCGGCGTTTGCGCTGACCAACGCGGTGATCGGCGACGGCACGGAGGAGCGGGGTAAGCATCGGCTGCTGCACTGGTCCGCGCTGGCGCTGTCGCTGACCGTGCTGCCGCTGGCGATCGTCGCCGCGGTCTCCATTGCTCAACGGATCGGCCAGTACGGCTGGACCCCGGAACGGATCTGGGGTGTGCTCGCGGTCGCGGTGGCAATGGCATACGGGATTGCCGGCTGGTGGTCGGCCTTTCGCGGACGCGTGGGCTTCGATCAACTGCTGCGGCCATTGCAGACCAAGCTTGCAATCGGGCTGTGCGCGCTGGCCTTGCTGCTCGCCCTGCCAATCCTGGATTTCGGCGCGATTTCGGCCCGGTCGCAAGTCGCGCGCTTCGCCGCAGGACGAATCCCGGCCAAGGACTTCGATTGGCGGGCAATGGCGTTCGATTTCGGCCCATCTGGACGCGAGCGTTTGCAAGAGGTCGCCAAAACCGGATCATCCGGCCAACGCAAACTGGCAAGTGCTGCGCTCGCTTCGAAAAATCGCTACGAAGTCGTGGAAGAGGTCGAAAAGACCAAAAGCGCCGCTAACCTCGATACACGCCTTCGCATCGTCCCCGACGGGACCATACTCCCGCCCGGACTCCGCGCCGCCATTGCGGGTACCCGTTACTGCCGATTTGGGCCGTGCGTTGTGACGCTTGTCGATGACCGCCGGGCTGTGATTGCGGGACCCTTATTCGACACGGATATGGTTGAGGCGTCGGAGATTAAGCGCGATGTAGAGGGCGTTTGGTCGCAGAGCGATATTTTGGACAGCCCTGCCTTAAAGCCGCGACCCAGCCCGGACCTTGCCACTGCCCCGGTCGAGGTTCGCATCGTCCAACGGCGGCAATTGTTCATCGACGGCAAGCCGATCGGCAACGCGTTCGAATAGCGTGCTTGCCGCTGGTGGGGGCCGCCGCTATCGCCCGCGCTCATGTCCGTAGATACGAAAACCGTCCGGCACATCGCCAAGCTTGCCCGGCTGCAAATGAGCGATGAGGAAGTCGACGCCTTGGTGCCTGAGCTCAACAATATCCTCGGCTGGATTGAGCAGCTCGGCGAAGTGAACACCGACGGAGTGGAGCCGCTGACCGCGGTGATCGACCAGAAACTGCGGCTGCGCGACGATGTCGTGAACGACGGCAATGTTCGCGATGCAGTCCTCGCCAACGCTCCTGACGCGCAACACGGCTTCTTTGCGGTGCCGAAGGTGATCGAGTGATGGCTTCGGTGAAATTCCTCCCCCCGGGGGGGAGGTGGCAGTCCGCAGGACTGACGGTGGGGGCGTTCGCCCGC
>JBDSZD010000053.1:0-8670 GCA_039925325.1 Sphingomicrobium sp. | reverse complement strand
CGGCCCGATTGCTTGCCCTTCGCGGCTTCACGATTGCCGCGCGTGTGGGTGGCGCGGGGAAGCATGCCATATTCGGCGGTCACCCACCCTTGGCCCTTGCCGCGAAGAAATGGCGGCACCTTTTCCTCGACCGATGCCGTGACGAGCACGCGCGTGTCGCCGAAACTGACCAGGCACGAGCCTTCGGCATGGACCGTGAATCCGGGTTCAAAGCGCAATTCGCGCATCTGGTCTGGGGCGCGTCCGCTCGGGCGCATATTGATCTCCTGATAATGGTTAGGAGGGCTCCCTAGACCGGGCCGCAACGCAATCCTAGTAAGTGAGAATGACCCCGCGCTGCACCAGACTCGCAACTTCGCTAGCGCTCGCTGTGACGCTGCTGCCTGCTTGCGATAGAAGCAAGTCGTCTCCCCCAAAGGAAGTGATCGGCCAGCATGTGTTGCGGTTGAGTGTGCAAGTCGGGAGCGGTTGGGGCGGCGGCTATTCAGTCGATGTGGTGCCTGCAGAGTATGCTGTCATCGAGCATGCAAACTGTCCAAATGCAAAGGAGACGGCTGCTATTCCTCAGCATCTCCTCAACGGGCTTTGCGTGGCTCGTATCAATAGGGAACAATCAAGTCGCTTCGAAGCGGCGATGGACCAATTTAGGGGCAGGGCGGTACCTTTGCAGTCGTTTTTATTGGAGAATCAGGAGGTCCGGCCTGACGGGAAGCCTTGTCGCATCCGGGCAACTGACTCGACGGATGTAAGCCTTGTCTGGAGTGGGACGGAGGGCGTGAAGATCGCTACCTTTTACTTGGGCTGTGACACTGATGAATTCGGAGCGTTCTACAAATCTCTTCTTGCGGTGACCGACCCCCTTCCGATCCAGCACATCATCGGCGAACATTGAGCATATTTGAGCTGATCCTTAAATGACTGGCATCATGACCCAGCCGATCACCGAATTGACCGACCGCATGCGGGTGATCTTCGGGCATGTCGTGGAAGCCTATATCGCGCGCGGGCAACCGGTCGGCTCGAAGGCGCTGACTGGAAGCGTGAGCTTGTCGCCGGCGTCCATCCGCGGAGTGATGCAGGAGCTGGAGGAGCGCGGTCTGCTCACCCATCCGCACACCTCCGCGGGCCGAATCCCTACCGAAACAGGCCTGCGGCTGTTCGTCGACGGAATCATGCAGGCCAGTTTGCCCGATTCCAGGGAGCGGGCGGCGATCGAGGCGCAGATCGCGCGCGACCAGCCGATCGAGGATGCGCTTGCGGCGGCCTCCGTGGCGTTGTCGGGGCTGTCGTCGTGCGCCGGAGTGGTGCTGGCGCCGAAGAGCGAATTGCGGGTCCGGCAGCTGAATTTTGTAATGCTCGATACCAACCGCGCACTGGCGGTGCTGGTCGGGACCGATGGCAGCGTCGAGAACCGCATCGTCCCCCTCGATGGGTCGACGACGCCCGGAGCGCTGATTGAAGTCAGCAATTTCGTGAATGCGCGTCTCGTTGGGCTGACGATCGCCGAGGCCGAGGGGCGGCTGCGCGCTGAAATCCGTGATCGCAAGGAAGCCGTCGATCAGGCGGCGGCCGAACTGATTGCTTCCGGACTCGCGGCATGGAGCATCGACCACGCCCGGCGGCCGATTCTGATCGTTCGAGGCCAGGCGAATCTGATCGACGAGACTGCGGCGGAGGATCTGGAGCGGGTTCGAATGCTGCTCGACGAGCTTGAGAACCACCAGGAAATTGCGCGCGTGCTGGAAGGCGCGCGGGATGCCCAAAGCTGCCGGATCTTCATCGGCAGCGAGAACCGCATGTTCGCGCTTTCCGGCTCCTCGGTCATCGCGGCGCCCTATCGTGGCAGCAACGGGCAAGTCGTTGGCGTCGTCGGAGTGATCGGACCGACGCGGTTGAACTATGCGCGCGTGGTCCCCATGGTTGATTTCACAGCGAAAGCCCTAACGAGATTGATGGCATGAACGACGAACAGAATTTGCACGACGAAGCCGAGGAAATTCGCAAGGAAACCGCCGAAACTGCGCCGGAATTGCAAGAGCACGACCGGGTCGCCGAGCTTGAGCGGCAACTCGAGGAAGCCAATAGCAAGGCGCTGTATGCGGCCGCCGAGATCCAGAATGTGCGGCGGCGACTGGAAGCCGAGAAGAGCCAAGCGGCGGCCTATGCGGCGACCGGGTTTGCGCGCGACATGCTTGCCATCAAGGATCATCTCGAGCGCGCGCTTGCGGCCGTGACGGACGAGCTGCGGGCCGATCAAACCGCGGCAAACTTCCTCGCCGGCATCGAAGCGACTGCCCGCGAACTGGACGCTGCATTCCAGCGCAATGGCGTCACGCGCATTGCGGCCAAGGGCGAAAAGCTCGACCCGCACAAGCACCAGGCAATGATCGAAGTGCCGTCCGACTTGGAGCCCGGCACGGTCATCGACGAGATGCAGGCGGGCTATATGCTTAAGGACCGCCTGTTGCGGCCAGCACTGGTGGGCGTGGCCAAAGCCGGCTGAAATCATGCAGTCGTGGACCCGCAAGCCGGCTCAAACGTATTAATCTTCGTGAACGCGAGCAATCGCGCATGTTCACGCACCGTGCAGACCGAAAGGCGCTAATGTCGGTGCAAGAACAATATTTACGGAGTTCATCATGAAAAAAGTAATCCTCGGCGTTGCTGCGGTATCGATGCTTGCCATCGGTGCGCCTGCCGCCGCGCAATATTATTCGAATGTTCAGAATCAATATGCCAATCAGGGCCAATATGCCTATCAGGGCAATGTGAGCATGTCCGTACGCATCGACCAGTTGCGCGCGCGGCTTCAGGCCGGCATCCAGAATGGTTCGATCGACCGCCGCGAAGCCTTGTCGATCCGCGAGCAGATCCGCCGCTTGAGCCTGCTGGAGCGTCAATATGCAGTGAACGGGCTGTCCGGTCAGGAACACGCCGTGCTGACGCAGCAAATCCGCATGGTTCGCCAGCAGCTCCGCATGGCCGACAACGGCGCTAACGGCCGCTACGCCCAGTGGGACCGCGAGGACGGATATTCGACCGCTTATGGCCAGAGCGTCGACCGGAACCGCGATGGCTGGGACGACCGCGACTATGATCGCGACGGCCGCTGGGACGATGACGTAAACCCGAATTATCAGCAGGGTTACGGCCAGCAGGGCTATCAGCAAGGCTATCAACAGCCTTATGCGCAAGGTTATCAACAGGGCTACCAGCAGCCATACGGCCAAGGCTACGCTCAGCCTCAGCAGGGCGGCATAGCTGGCGTTCTGGGTCAGTTGCTCGGGACTGGCGGCCTCCGGGTCGGTCAGCAGGTCAGCGGCAACCTCGGCGCTGTACCTTATCAGTATCAGGGCCAGTATCGTGACGGTAATGGCGTCTATTACCGTTCGGACGGGCGCCAGATCTACCAGGTCGATGCACGCACTCAGACCGTCGTCCGCGTCTTCCCGATGTAGTGAACTGCCGCCCCGGTCACCGCCGGGGCGGCAATCGCGTCGCGTTCACTCGCACGCAAATGGAAGCAGCTCAGAGTCCGGGACCTGCGCCAGTCCAAAACCCCGCCGCGCCATGAAGACGTGGCGCACGATTTCCGCCTGTTGCTCCAGACCGTAGCGGTCGAACGCCTTCCCAGGCCGCAGTTCGTAGGCGTATCGACAGAACGGGTGGCGCATCAGCGGCAAATAGAAACGGCCACGCGTTTGCGACTGCCAGACATGGGTCAATTCGTGAATGAAGAGTCCCTGAGGGCCGAGCGGTTCGCCGGCGAAATCATCCGACCATAAGTCACCGTGGGGATGAAAGTGGATGTTGCCGGTCGGCGCCATGGCGGTGTTCTTGGGGTGCAGCGGCCACCATTTCCGGCGGATCATCCGCACTCGGGCATAATCGAGCGATTTTCCGAACATCGATCGAGCAAGCTCAATCTCGCCGAATGTCAGAGGCCGATCGTCAGACATTAGCCAGACGTAGGTTCGCGCTTCGCGCTTACCAAGTCCTTGGTCGCCGGTGTCGCACTTGCAGCCTTATCTCGGCGCGGCTAGGGCAGCGCAAAGCTTAAACGGAGGAAAGCGAGCATGAGCGAGACTGCCGATCGGGTAAAGAAGATCGTCGTCGAACATCTTGGCGTCGAAGCCGAAAAGGTCACCGAGGAAGCAAGCTTCATCGACGATCTGGGTGCGGACAGCCTCGACATCGTAGAGCTCGTGATGGCTTTCGAGGAAGAATTTGGAGTGGAAATTCCGGACGATGCCGCGGAAAAGATCACGACCGTCAAGGACGCGATCGATTATATCGACCAGAATAAGAGCTGAGCCAAAGCTCCCGTTCCGAGCGGTGAGCCGATGGCGGCTCGGGACGAGCATCCGGCCCGCCTGATGGTGGGCGACGGAGAATAAGCTATTCGACAGGCTCGGCCCGAACGGGTTTGGGCCTGTCGCTTTATTGGAGGCATTCAATGCGCCGTGTGGTGGTAACCGGACTCGGGCTTGTCACTCCTTTGGGAGCGGATGTCGAAACCACTTGGGCCAACATTCTCGCGTCGAAGAGCGGGGCCGGGGCGATCACCAAGTTCGATTCGAGCGCCTACAAGTGCCGCATCGCATGCGAAGTTAAGCCGGCAAGTCACGAATATGGCTTCGATCCGGCCAAGCGCGTCGAGCACAAAATCCAGCGGCAAGTCGATCCGTTCATAATCTACGGCCTCGACGCCGCCGGGCAGGCCATCGAAGATGCCGGGCTCACCGACATGACCGAGGAAGAGCGGTTCCGCGCGGGCGTTTCGATCGGATCGGGCATCGGGGGTCTGCCGGGAATCGAGACCGAAAGCCTGGTCCTGCATGAAAAAGGTCCGGGCCGCGTCAGCCCGCATTTCGTGCACGGACGGCTGATCAACCTCGTGTCGGGGCAGGTCAGCATCAAATATGGCCTGATGGGCCCCAACCATGCCGTCGTGACCGCCTGCTCGACCGGCGCGCATTCGATCGGCGACGCGGCGCGCATGGTTATGCTTGGGGATGCCGATGTCATGCTCGCCGGCGGTGCGGAAGCGACGATCTGCCCGATCGGCATTGCCGGATTTGCGCAAGCCCGCGCGCTATCGACCAATTTCAACGATCAACCTGAGAAGGCCAGCCGCCCCTATGACAAAGACCGCGACGGCTTCGTCATGGGCGAAGGGTCGGGGGTCGTCGTGCTTGAGGAATATGAGCGCGCGAAGAAGCGCGGTGCCAATATCTACGCCGAAGTCGTCGGCTACGGTATGTCCGGTGATGCCTATCACGTGACCGCGCCGCATCCTCAAGGCTCAGGCGGGTATCGGGCAATGGAAGCGGCGATGAAGCGCTCCGGCCTCGGTCTTGGCGACATCGACTATATCAACGCCCACGGGACCTCGACCCCGCTTGGGGACGAGCTCGAGCTCGGTGCAGTTCGCCGGCTGTTCGGCGATGATATCGCCAATCTGTCGATGAGTTCGACCAAGTCGGCGATCGGCCATTTGCTGGGCGGCGCAGGCGCGGTCGAAAGCATTTTCTGCATCCTCTCCATGCGCGACCAGATTGTCCCGCCGACACTTAATCTCGACAATCCGAGCGAGGGGACCGCGGGCGTCGATCTCGTCCCGCACAAGGCCAAGGAACGCAAGGTCAAGGCGGTACTGAACAACAGCTTTGGCTTCGGCGGGACCAATGCCAGCTTGGTGATGAAGGCGGTGTGAAGCGGGTTTTGCTGATCGGCGCGGGCGGGCTCGTCTTAGCTGCGCTCATGACAATCTCGCTTGTGTGGTGGCGTCCCGGACCATTTGAAAAGAACACCTATTTCGTCGTCGAGGAAGGATCGAGCGTTGGCGGCGTCGCCGACAGACTGGAGAGCGTCGGCCTAATTCGAAACAACCGGGGCAACTTCTATCGCATGGCGCGGCTCTTCGGATCATCGGACCCTGTGCAGGCGGGAGAGTTTGAAATTCCCGCCCGAGCAAGTCCAGCGCAGATTCTACGCACCCTTCAACATGGGCGGCCGGTGCGGCGACTGATCACGGTTCCCGAGGGGATGCCGGCGGTTTCGGTTCAGGAGAAGCTTGCGACCATTCCTTATTTGGTGGGGCCGGTCCCAAACATTCCCGAGGGATCGGTGCTTCCGGACAGCTATGGCTATCAGCGGGACGAAGCCCGCGCGGCCGTCGTGAGCCGAATGCAGGCGGCCATGACCAGGACGCTCGCTCAGCTGTGGGCCAAACGCAAGCTGACCTGCCCCGTGAAAAGCCCTGCCGAAGCGATCATAATGGCCTCCATCGTCGAGAAGGAAACGGGCAAGGCGGCCGAGCGGCGCACAGTCGCGGGCGTCTATTGCAACCGGCTTCGCATCGGCATGAAGCTCGATGCCGACCCGACCGTCATTTATCCAATTACTAAGGGCAAGCCGCTCGGCCGGCGCATCCTACGCTCGGAGTTGAACGACGCCAGCACCGGTTACAACACCTATCGCATGGCGGGCCTCCCGGCCGGACCAATCGCAAACCCGGGGCGGGATAGCATTGCCGCGGTGCTTGATCCTGCCCCGACCAACGCTCTGTACTTCGTTGCCGACGGCACCGGCGGTCACGTGTTCGCTACCACGCTTGCCGAGCACAATGCCAACGTGCAGAAATGGTTCGCAATCCGCCGCGCCCGCGGTGAGATGTAGCTAGTCGATGCTGAGCGCTGCAGCGCGAACATAGCCGACGCGCGCATCGGCGCCGCCATAGCCCCATGCCCAGCCAAGCTTGCTTTCGAGCAGACGGAAGACATCGCCAGACGCAAGCTCAGTCAAGCTCTCCGAGTTCTCATCCGCAGCGGCTTTCAGTGCGGTCGCTTCTACCAACGTGAGGTCAACCGCATCTGCGTAATGCGAGGCGATGACACGGCTGGCAAGCGCACGGTCGGCAAGGTCGCGGCGATATGCGGCGAAGGCCGGATCCGGAAGATCCGACGGGCCGCGTAAGATGATTTCGTCAGCGCTGGTGGGCGAAGGCGGGCGACTGACCGATGATCGGGCGGTGGGCGGCGGCTCCGTTGTCGCCCCCGTCGCGGATGTTACGCTTGAAACCTTCAAGAAAATCAGCCCCGTTGCTGGTCCGGACGACGAATACGTTGCGGCGGTCGTCCTGGTCGCGTTCGCGGCGCAGATAGCCGAGTGCGCCCAATGTATTCAAGGCGCGAGTCACGACCGGTTTCGAAACCCCAAGCCCTTTTGCAAGGCCGCGCACCGTGTGAGGCCCCGGGGTGAGATAGACCAGCATCAACAGCGCCATCTGGCGATTGGTCAGGTCGGGCTCGCCCGAGCGGACATAGGCAATGAGAGCCTTCATCCATCCGGAAAGCGAAACCTCGCTCATGTCCAAAGTGCTCCGTCGCGTCGGGGTTAGTCATTGATACAAACCGGTAAGGAGCCGAAATGTTGCAGTCGCATAACAGAAAAAGAGCGGAATTCAGGACGAAGCACCGGATTTCGGCCAGGAATTAGACCGTTGGGTAGCGTTGCTGCAGCATGAAAAATGCGGCGCGCAGTCCCAACGCAGCCCCGCCCTTCGGCCGCCCCGGCTGAGAGCTTGGCCGCCAGGCGAAGGTGTCGAGATGGACCCAGGGAATGTTCTTCGGGACGAACCGGCGGAGGAACAAAGCGGCGGTAATCGTACCCGCCATCCCACCGCCAGAATTTACGATGTCGGCGACGTCGCTCTTGAGCATATCCTCATAACCGTCCCATAGCGGCAGCCGCCACAGCGGATCCTCGACGGCGTTGGCGGCCTGTTCAAGCTCCTGGGCAAGCGCGTCCTGATTGGCGAACATGGCTGGAAGATCCGGCCCCAGCGCGATGCGGGCAGCCCCGGTCAGCGTCGCGAAGTCCAATATAAGCTCCGGATTATCCTCGGCAGCGCGCGCAAGGGTATCGGCGAGGATCAACCGGCCTTCCGCGTCGGTATTGTCGATTTCGACGTGCAGACCTTGCCGTGACCGTACAATGTCGCCCGGACGAAAGGCATTGCCGGACACCGCATTCTCGACCGCCGGAATCAGCAGGTGGAGCCGTACCGGGAGGCGCTCGCCCGCGATGAGTTGCGCGAGCGCAAGGGCATGGGCGGCGCCGCCCATATCTTTCTTCATCAAGCGCATACCCGGCGCGTTCTTGAGGTCGAGGCCACCGGAATCGAAGCACACGCCCTTGCCGACGATTGCAATGCGGGGATGGGCCGGATTGCCCCACTCGATCTCGATCAGCCGTGGCGCCCGGTCGGCGGCCGCCGCTTTGCCGACGGCCTCGATCAGCGGATAGCCGTCACGAAGTTCCTTCCCGCTGGTCAGGCGAACCATGCCTCCGAAACCTTTGGCCACCGCGCGAGCGGCTTGTTCGAACTCAGCCGGCCCAAGATCGTTGGCAGGAGTATCGACGAGATCGCGGACCAGCGCAGTGGCTTCGGCGATCCGAACGTTCGATGCGATCCGCGCCACGTCGGCCGTGACCAGGATTCGCGGGCCAGCGTGCGGTTTTTTCTTGGTGCGATAGGTCTCGAAGCGATGCTGCGCGAGCAGCCAACCGAGCGTCGCCCTTTCGGCTGACGCATTCACCAGCCGATAGCTGTCCTCGGGCAAGCTGTGGGCCAGCCTGGCGAGACACCAGGGCGAGAGCTTGCTC
>JBDSZD010000052.1:0-4764 GCA_039925325.1 Sphingomicrobium sp. | reverse complement strand
GGCGCAACACCGGTCTATTTCATCTCGCTCAAGCCGTCGAAGGCCAGGTTCGCACAGATGGGGAAACAGGCGCAGGTGAATGCGGCGGTGCGGGTGCTGGCGAAGCGGCGCGCCGATCTGCATTTTGTCGATGTGGCATCCCCGATGCTGAAAGCCGGCAAGCCGCTCGACATCTTCCAGGCGGATGCGCTGCACATGACGGACGCGGGGTATCGGATCTGGACCCGGATTATCCGGCCAAAGGTGGCGAGCGCGGATCGGCGGCGGTGTAAGTAGTGGAGACGTGGTTTTAGCTCGGCCTGCAATATTGGTGTGAACACGTATGTCAGACAGCTCCCGGGAGGCCCACGCGACTCCTCCACAGTAATACTGCACCTGTTGCTGTACCCATTCGATAATGGGTTGCGCGGTCTCGGGAATGGGCACTGAAACGAGTTCAGGGTGACGGTGGATGGGGGGGTCTGCGCATACGACCAGCGCGACAGGAACGAGTGACGGGAGGCCAAGGGCGGGGGCCAGATGAAGCAGCCCTGCACCTGCATCATGGCCGTGCGTGAATGCGGACGGGTGGATGCTGAAACAAGTTCAGCATGACGCAGGGCGACGCCCCAGTCCTTAACTCCGCTTAAACGCTCTTTGGCTAGGGATGATTGCGAACGTGGAACGGCAGGCGGAATGTACGAAGCACCCGATCGCTACAAGCGGATGATTGCGGCGCGGCTTCCCGACGGGGAGTCGCTTGGGCTGACCAGCGATAAGGCCGGCGACGCGTCGCCGTTGCGGGACGTGCAGTTGATGTCGCGCGCCCAGCTCGCGCCCTTCTTCGCTGCCGCCAATATCGTCGCCGCGGTGATGATGGCGGCCGCATTGTTCGGCTCGGTGTCCATTGCCTATGTCGGCGGTTGGCTGATCGCGGTCCTTGGGCTCAATCTCGGCACGATGCAGCTCGCCCGGACGCAGGCGATCACGCATGTCGGCCGTTCGGGGCGCAAGCTTCCGAACTGGCAGCTGATTACCGAAGTCGTATTTCGCGCGGCCGTCTGGATTTCCCTCCCCGCTTATTCCTTCCCGACGCTGGACCCGGCGACTCAGGTAATTGCCGCGTCGATCCTTGCCGGCCTGAGCATCGGCGGCCTCGGCCTGGTGGTGGTTCCGCAATGCGCGATCGCGTGGATGTCGGCGTTTACCGCCGGCCTGTGCGGCATTCTTTTGCTTGGCCGCGACACCATGCCGGTCGCGCACATGCTGTCGATCCTGTTTACGCATGGCGTCGCGATCTTCGGGGTGTTGGCGGTTGCGCGCTGGGCGTTTCACCAGCTCAAGACCAATGCCGATTTCGGATCGCAAAGCGAAAGCGCGAGCCTGTTGCTTCAGGAATATGAACAACGCGGCGTCGGTTGGCTGTGGCAGGTCGATGGTGAAAACCGCGTCAGCTACATCTCATCGCGCATGGTTGCGCTGCTCGGTCGCCCGGCCAACCAACTGCTCGGCCATTCCTTGCCGGCCCTGCTCGGTGGCTGTGGCGAACTGGGCAAGCTGCTGCTCGAAAAGCAGGCGTTCAACGCGTTCGAAATGGAATTGAAGACCGCGCGCGGGGTGCGCTGGATCTCGATTGCGGGCGACCCGATCGTCGATACCGCCGGCCGTTTTGAAGGATTTCGCGGGGTCGGCTCCGATATTACCGAAATCCGCCAAACGCAGGAGCGGCTGAAACATCTCGCCAATGTCGACGTGCTGTCCGGGCTCCCGAACCGCGGTCGCGTACGCCAGCTTTTGGGCGAAGCGCTGCGCGCTGCAGTGACCGGCAATGTGCCCTGCGCGATCCTGTTTCTCGACCTCGACGGCTTCAAGCCGGTCAATGACACCTTCGGTCACCCCAAGGGCGACGCGGTGCTTCAGGCGGTGGCCAAAAGGCTGGTCGACGAAGTCGGCACCGACGGCCATGTCGGGCGCATGGGCGGAGACGAGTTCGCGATCGTTATCGGCGACGCCCAAAGTCGCCGCAAGATCGAGCAGATGTCCGACCGCATCATCGCTTCGATCAAGGAACCTTATATGATCGAGCAGACGGAGATCCGGATCGGGGTTTCCATCGGCTGCGCCTTCGGGCCGATCGACGGCGCGACCGTCGACGATCTCATCCTCAAGGCCGATCTCGCGCTGTATGAGGCCAAGGGCGCCGGGCGCGGAATCGCCCGCTATTTCTCGTCGGAACTTCAGTCCGAGCAGGACGATCGGGTTCGGCTCGAGACTGACCTCCGCCAGGCGCTCGCATCCAAGCAGTTCCATTTGGTCTATCAGCCTTTGGTCGCTGCCAAGGATCAGAAGCTGGTCGGTTTCGAAGCCTTGATCCGCTGGAACCACCCGCAGCGCGGTTTCGTCCCGCCCAACATCTTCATCCCCGTTGCCGAAGAGGCCGGGTTGATGAACGCGATCGGCGACTGGGTAATCGAGGAAGCGTGCCGCGCCGCGGCGAGCTGGCCCGAGCCGATCACCGTCGCGCTCAATATCAGCCCGAAGCAGATCATCCTGCCGGCGCTGCCCAACACCATCAGCCAGTATCTCGCCCGCTTCAAACTTCCGGCCAACCGCATCGAGCTGGAGGTTACCGAAGGCGTGTTCCTTGGCGACAATGGCGCGACTCACGACGTCCTCAGGCGGCTGCGCACGCTCGGCGTTGGCATCGCCCTCGACGATTTCGGCACCGGCTATTCGTCGATCGGCTATCTCAACAAAGCCATTTTCCACAAATTGAAGATCGACGGCAGCTTCGTCCGCGAGGCCGGAACACGACCGGAAAATGTCGCGATCATCCAGTCCATCGTCCAGCTCGCCAAGAGCTTCCGGATGACGGTCACGGCCGAGGGCGTGGAGACCGCCGAGGATTTCGAGCGCATGCGCGATCTCGGTTGCGACATCATCCAAGGCTATTTGTTCGGCCGCCCGCTCCCGTACGAGCGCGCAAACGACATGGTGCTCGGACTCACGACCAAGAAAATGGCCGGCTAGAGACCTGCCGCTACAAGGGACCTGTTACTCGAAGCTGGAGAATCGGTCGGATCGGCTGATCGAGGCCGCCCTCCTCCGACCTGTCGATTTCGCGGAAGGTTCGGATCGCCAGATCCTGATAGCGCCGCGCCATTTCGGCATGCGATTGCTGCGCATGCTCGGTTTTCGCAAGCTTGGCGGCGACGCGCTCCTGCGCTGCGCGGCGTTTCAGAAATTCCTGGGCTACGGCGTCGGTCATCCGCTCCGGTCTACGCCGATTCGGAGACAGTGCGATGCCTGCCGGCCGATTATGCGGCCATCGATGCATTATCGATGACGAACCGATATTTGACGTCGCTTCGGATCATGCGTTCATAAGCTTCGTCAATCTGGTGCGCATCGATCATCTCGATGTCGGACACGATCCCATGCTCGGCGCAGAAATCGAGCATCTCCTGCGTTTCCGGGAGTCCGCCGATCAGCGATCCCGCGATCGACTTGCGGCCGAAGATCAGCACGCCGATGTTCGGGCTGGGGTGCGGATGCTCGGGCACGCCGACCAGGCACAATGTGCCGTCGCGCTTGAGCAGGCTGGTATAAGCGTCGAGGTCGTGGCTCGCGGCAACCGTGTTGAGGATCAAGTCGAACGTGCCGGCGTGCTTCGCCATCTCCTCGGCATCGCGTGAGACGATGACTTCGTCGGCGCCTAGCGCGAGCGCGTCTTGCCGCTTGCTTTCCGATGTCGTGAACGCAACCGTATGCGCGCCCATCGCATGGGACAGCTTGACGCCCATATGCCCAAGGCCGCCGATCCCGACGATCCCGACCTTCTTGCCCGGCCCCGCCTGCCAGTGACGCAGCGGCGAATAAGTGGTGATTCCGGCGCACAGCAACGGTGCGACCGCCGCCAGCTGATCTTCCGGATGGCGGATACGCAGCACGAATTTCTCATTGACGACGATCTGCTGCGCATAGCCGCCCAGCGTGTGCCCGGGCGCATCGGCGGTTGCGCTATTGTACGTACCGACCCAGCCGTTCTCGCAATATTGCTCAAGTCCGTCGGCGCAGGACGGGCAGCGCTGACAGCTGTCGACCAGGCAGCCGACCCCGACGCTGTCGCCGACCTTGAAGCCGGTGACGTCCCCGCCGATTGCGCTGACATGACCGACGATCTCATGCCCCGGTACGCACGGATACAGCGTCCCGCCCCATTCCGATCGCACGGTGTGCAGGTCCGAATGGCACACCCCGCAAAAGGCGATGTCGATCTCGACGTCGCGCGGGCCAGGCGCACGGCGCTCGATCGCCATCGGTTCGATCGGTTTGTCGGCGGCAAAAGCGCCATAAGCTTGGATGGTCATGGAGTTCGGCTTTCGGTGATTGGGCAAGATGGCCGCGTTACGCGCACTCGGCTCCAGTGGCGAGCGGGACGTAAGCCCGTTCTATATTGCATCATCCCCGCTGTGGGCTGAGTCCCAGCTTGTCGAGGTCGCGGGTGGTGATCGGGTGATAGCCGGCGCGCGCGCGGGCATAGACGCGGGCGGCGATCGGGCGGCCCCATAGCTGGTCCTTGGCAAGCGCCTCGATCAGCGGCCGGACGAATTTTCGGCGACCTTGCACAGTCAGGAATTGCTCGAGGCTGGGCACGGCTGGATCGTAGCGATTGCCCACAGCGAGATCGAGCCAGGCGAAACGCACCTCCATATTGCCGACCCGGTTCAGGCCGAATTCTTGCTCAAGGGCATCGAGCCGGGCCTTGGGCAGCTTGCGCGGGAG
>JBDSZD010000051.1:0-6894 GCA_039925325.1 Sphingomicrobium sp. | reverse complement strand
TCGAACGTCTGCTCGTTCTGGCGCCAACCGACCGAGCCGACGAAGCGCTGGTCTTCGAGGTTAATGCGTTGCCGCCCGACCGTTGCCACCAGCTTCGGCACCCCCCGATATTGCAGCTGCAACCGATTGAGCTCGATGTTCTCCGGATCGGCGACGAGCGGGAGGTTGGTCCTGCTGTTGAGACCGCTGAAATATTTTTCCGAAAGTGCGCCCGTAGCTTCCCCTTCGGCCAGCACGCTCCACGGTCCCGTCTTGAATTCCGCTCCGGCACGCACCCGCGTGGTCAGCGCCCGAGCTTCGCGCGCAATCCCGTCCTGGTCGACATCTTCGTAGCGCAGGCGCAGATCGAGCAACGGTTTCACTTTAAGGTTCTGCGCCTGAGCAGGCATCGTGCAAATAGCTGCGGACAGGGCGCTGAGCGTCACCTGCGGCAACTTTTTCATGATCGACATTGAATTAGGCCCCCGTTTGATCGTCAAAGAAAAAGCCGCCGTCGCATCCGCAGGATTGCGGGGGCGAACAGCGGCTGTGCTGTAGTTGAGAGCAGCGGGCCTCCCTGATGCGAGGTGCTGCTCAGTCCGGCGCATCGGCTTTGCTGCGCTGCACAATAAGTGCGCGAGTCGTAAGCTTAGATCAAGAGGGGTTTGGGCTGAAAACCTGCCAAATATTCACCAATGTCGGTTGGATCGAACACGCGACCATCGAAAAATCGATCAGGGGCAAGGGTCAACCGGCCGCGCTGGGAGGCGACCGGGAACTCGATGGGAAGCGAACCTTCAACCTTTGAGCTGGCCCCGGGAAGCGGCGTCGTGCCAACGGCAAGCGCGCGCCGGTAGATGTCGGAGCGGAACACTGCGGATGCGCTTGTCTCAGCCTCATCCGAATGGGTCAGATAGCCCCAGCGGACGAGCTGCGAGTAAATCCACAGCGCCTGGCTGCGCCACGGAAAGTTGGCGGCATGGCGGTGGAGAAGAAGGAAATTGCCTTCATCCATCTCGACGCCGTCCGGCGAGACAATCAGCCGACCATTGAATGCGCGGAGAATGAGCTCAGCCGGGCGACCGATGTAAGCCGGGCGGGCGAGAATGCCCGCAAGCTCCGCGTGATTTGCCGGCTGATCAGCCCAGGCAGCCGCGCGATCGAGCGCCACCAGCAGGCGATCGACG
The DNA here is from genome assembly GCA_039925325.1 of Sphingomicrobium sp. Classification (GTDB taxonomy): domain Bacteria; phylum Pseudomonadota; class Alphaproteobacteria; order Sphingomonadales; family Sphingomonadaceae; genus Sphingomicrobium. The sequence goes on along the minus strand of JBDSZD010000051.1, from coordinate 5,728 downwards.
ACGTCCGGATTGGCCTCCGCCCAATCTTCGCGCATCGCGAGGACCTTTTCGGGTCCGCTCTCCCATATCCGCGAGCCGGTCGCGACGATCTCCGCATGCCCATTGTCAACAGCGGTGCTGTTCCATGGCTCGCCGGCCGTGAACCCGTCGATTTCTCCGCTCGCAAGGGCACCTGCCAACAGCGGCGGCGGGATGACGCGCAGATCGACGTCGCTGTCGGGATCGATCCCCGCATATCCCAGCCAGTAGCGCAGTGCGAGCGCGTGACATGAGAAGCGGTGCACGATCCCAAGCACCGGGCGGCGCGGGAGGTGCGGAAGTACTTCCTTGATGCGTTGGACGGTGGCGGCCGGGTTCAGCACGCGCTGAATCGGGTCTCCACCGATTGCGTCGGCGAATGATCTCGAAAAGGCGATCGCATTGCCGTTGACGCTGAGCTTGAAGGGGGCAGCAATCCGCGCGCGATGCTGGGTCAGCCCCAGGCTAACGGCCACCGCGAGCGGAGACAGCAAATGCGCCGCCTGTGCCTGGCCGTAGATCAGGCGATCGCGAATGGTGGCCCAGGACACGTCGCGGATCAGATCGAGGCAAATGCCCTGCTCCTCCGCGAACCCCTTTTCATGCGCGACCGCGATGACCGCGCAGTCGGTGAGCGGCAGAAACGAAATGCTGATCGGAGTCATTCGGACTTGCCTTCCAGGAGCGCGCTGGCCGTGACCAGCGCATCTGCCACCTCTGCAATGCGCTTGCTTTGTCGCATCGCCGCGGTTCGCAGCAGCGCATAGGCCTCCGCTTCCGTGATTCCGCGGCTGTTCATCAGCATGACCTTCGCCCGGTCGACGATCTTGCGGTCGGCAAGCGCGCTCTTGGCCTCGCTGAGCTCCTTTTGCAGCCGCGAGAATGCGTTGAACCGGCGGATCGCAAGATCGAGGATCGGCCTTACGCGCTCCTTGCGAAGCCCATCGACGATATAGGCCGAGACGCCGGCCTCGATCGCGGCGCCGATCATTGAATCGTCGCTCTGGTCGACAAACATCGCGATCGGCCGCGCCAGCGCGCGGCTCACGTTGAGCATTTCTTCCAATGTGTCGCGGCTGGGAGAGCCCAAATCGAAGATCACGACATCGGGATTGAGTTTTTCGACTTCGGCGACGAAAGCTCCCTGCGCTCGGACGCGGATGATATCGCTGAAGCCTGCTTCGCGGAGTCCATCCTCCACGACCGCAGCCCGCAGCTCGCTCTCATCCACAATCGCGATCCGCACCTGACCCTTCCCTATGCTGCAGTGCAGCATCAGTGGCGGCGCGGAACCCGGTGGTCAATGGCGCGAGAAATTTTCACGCCGGGCAATTTCCGGGTTCCGCGGCCTGATGCGCAGGAAAATGGAAGCTGCTAGGCGGCATTAGATATCAGAAACGGGGACATATGTCAGGCATTCGGAGAGACGTTACGAAGGCGGCGGCAGTGGATGACGCAGCGCCAGCGAGCACATCGAAGATCGTCCATCACGTTTTTTTCTGGCTGAAGCGCAAGGGATCGGCCGAGGACCGCGATGCGCTGGTCGCGGGCCTCGGCACTTTGTCCAAGATCGCGGTAATCCGCAGCCTCCAAATCGGTGTCCCGGCGTCCACCGAGCAACGCGAGGTCGTGGATTCGAGCTTCGATGTGTCGGAACTGATGATGTTCGACAGCGTCGCGGATCAGAAAATTTATCAGGACCATCCGCTCCACCACGCGTTCGTGGCGAAACACAACCATCTGTGGAGCAAGGTCGTGGTTTACGACGTCAAGGCCGTCTGACCGCGTTCCGCCCGGAGCGCACGCGACAAGGTGTCGCGGTGTTTAACCATTTTCGCTCAATCGGTCTTTAATCCCCGGCACCTAACGCGGGTTGCGCAATCAGGCGCATCAGTCACGTTAGAGTGAAGAAGAATGCCCGAGCCGCAGGAACCGTTGCACGTGGTGGACGATGGGCAGGACGCCCTGGCGCCCCGCGCCATCCTGCCGCTGTGGGCAATGGTGGCCACGATGGTGACCACGATCGGGCTCGTTCTTTTCACCTTGCTCTTCTTCGCGGCTGACGCGGTCGACCGAATCTCCATCGCGCGGGAAAACTCGTTGGTCGAACTTGTGACCACACAAAGTGTCGAGGAGGTCTCGCACAACCAGGAAAGTGTCACCGTCTGGGATGACGCCATCTTCCAGTTGCGCCGCGACAAACTGGACAATGAGTGGCTCGACAATAACCTTGGTATTTGGCTGCACAGCTATTTCGGGCTCGACGAATCTTACGTGCTAGATGCGAAGGGCGCCGCAGTTTACGCGATGCGCGACGGACGCCGCGTCGATCCCGCCACCTTCCAGCGATTGCGCCGGGGCGTGGCTCCGCTCGTGGCGCGCCTGCGGCAGAAACAGCTTGCTGTGCCGGCTGAACCGCTCCCAGAAACGGAACTTAGCCCCGGCGTCACCGAGGTCGTCACCCTCGCGGGCCGACCGGCGATTGTCAGTGTCAAACCGATTGTCAGCGACAGCGGCAACATTGAGCAGGCCGTCGGGACCGAGTCCGTGCATCTCGCGGTGCGGCGGCTCGACGGCACTTTCGTCGACAAGCTTGGCCGCGATTATCTGTTCAGCGGCGTCCGCTTCTCCTGGCGCGCTAATTTATCCGCAGGGGAGGCGGCCTTCCCGTGGCGTTCGTCCGCAGGGAAAACAGTCGGTTATCTTATCTGGAAGCCGTTCCGCCCGGGGTCCCAATTCCTTGAAAAAACGATCCCCTGGCTGCTCGGCGGATTCGTCCTGATTGCGCTCGTCACCGCTTTGTTGGTCCGCAAGGTCCACATTGGAACGCGGCAGCTGAAAACTAGTCAGGTTCGCGCCCAGCATCTCGCTTTCCACGACGCGCTCACCGGCCTGCCGAACCGGGCATTGTTCGACGAGCGGTTACAACGCGCGCTAACCCTGTTCCAGCGAGATCCCGCCCGTCAGGTCGCACTTCTCTATCTCGATCTCGACCGCTTCAAGCGCGTCAACGACTCCCTTGGTCACCCGGCCGGGGACCAGCTAATTCGAGAGCTTGGCGGGCGCATGCGCGGCCTTATCCGCACCTCCGACACGATCGCCCGGCTTGGTGGCGACGAATTTGCGATCATCCAGACTGACGTCCGCTCGCCTCAGGAAACCGAGGCCTTGTGCGAGCGGCTTATCGCCGCGGCGAAGGAGCCATTCATCTTGTCGGGGCAGCAGGCGTTCGTCGGGATCAGCGTCGGGGTTGCGTTCGCCGGCAGCGACGGCTGTGACGCGCGGGAACTGGCGCGCAAGTCCGATATCGCTTTGTACGAATCCAAGAACCGCGGCCGGAGCTGCTACACCATTTTCCGCGACGAACTGGACGAGCCCATCCAGAGGCGAGAGACCATCGAGCGTGACCTGCGCGCTGCTTTGGAAACCGACACCCAGCTCAGCGTCCATTATCAGCCGCAATTTTCCAGCCGGACCGGTGACATCTCGGGTGTGGAGGCGCTGGTGCGGTGGGATCATCCGGTGCGGGGAGCGATCTCGCCAGCCACCTTCGTTCCGACTGCAGAAGACGCCGGTCTGATCCATCAGCTCGGCAACCAAGTCCTGCGCGAAGCCTGCGCGGCAGCCAGCGGCTGGGACATCCCCTTGCTGTGCGTCAACGTCTCACCGATCCAGCTCTGCAACCCGCATTTCGGCCTACGAGTGTTCGAGATTCTTGAGGAAACGGGGCTTCCGCCTCAGCGGCTGGAACTCGAGATCACCGAAACGGCGCTTATTGCGAACGCCCGCGAGTGCGAGCCCAACATCCGGCTTCTTCGCCACGGAGGTGTCAGCATCGCGCTCGACGATTTCGGCACTGGTTATTCCTCGCTCCGCCACCTGTCCGACTTCGAGGTCGACCGGGTGAAGATCGACCGGTCGTTCGTCCACGAGATCCGCGGCGCCGCGTCCGGCGACGCCTTGGTGCAGGCAATCGTGGACCTGGCGCAGGCAGTCGGCATTAAGACCACTGCAGAGGGCGTGGAGACGGTCGAACAGAGCGCATTCCTGCGCCAGATCGGCTGCGACGACTTGCAGGGCTTCCTGCTTGCCCCGCCGATGTCGGCGCAGGAGCTGGAAGAATTGCTCAATTCCGGCCCAGGTCGTCCGCGCTCGCGCTCATCGGACTTGCCGGTCGATGCCATGGACGAGCCCATGCCCCCTAAATCCAAGCGGATGCGCAGATGTTGATTTCGGGTCGCGGCTTACCCATTGCCGTTTTCCTGTTGGCCTTCTGGCCCGCATCGGCCGCGGCGCAGGCCGCGTCGGAAGACACTGGCAGCGCGGTCTCCGCGTCGATCGAACTGGTGTCGGACTACCGCTTCCGCGGAGTGAGCCTTTCCAACCGCAAGCCCGCATTGCAGGCCGGCGCCGAATATTCGCATTCGAGTGGCCTGTTCGCCGGCGTTTGGGGCTCGACCCTTGCCGAGACGGGCGGTGCCAATGCAGAGGTCGACGTCTACGTCGGATATTCCGGAAGCGCGGCGGGCCTTTCCTATACGGTCACCGCCGCCAAATATATGTATCCGGGGGCAACCGGCCTCGCCTATCTTGAGCTGCAGTCCGAGGTTGAAGCGCCCTTGGGCCCGGTGACCGCTTTGCTTGAGGTCGCCTATACGCCCGAGCAGAAGAACGCGGTCGCCAATCTCTACACCGCCGCGGGCGCGTCCTATGAAGGCCCGCACGGCACCACCGTCACGGCCAAACTGGGCCGCGAGAACGGCGGCTATCGGCGCAAGTGGGACTTGGAACTGGGCCTCAGTCGTTCGTTCGGACCGGTTGCCCTCCGAGCAGCCTATGTCGTCACGAACCACAGGTCCGCGCAGCTCGGCAAAGACGGAAAACCGACCCTGCTGGTGGGCGCCGGCCTGGAGTTTTAGTCAGCCGGGGCCGGAATGCGATTGTTCGGAGCAGTGGCGGTGCTGTCAGTCCAATGCGCATTAAACTCCGATTGGCGGAGTGGTGGCTTTATTGCGCAGCATCAGGCGAATAGCGAGTGCCACTTCGCCCGGTTGTTGGCCCGGCGGCCGACTTCCTGCTTGCTGGCATTGCCAAGGTCGTTCATCGCTGCGGGGTAGGAGCGAAGACCGTCGGCGACGATTGCAGCAGGCGATCCGTGACGCTTCAACGCTCTCTTCATGAATCCCAACGCTGCAGATTTGTCCCTGGTTCTAGTAACGAAGTGTTCAAGGATCTCGCCCTCCTGATCAACCGCACGCCAGAGGTAGACCATCTATCCATTGAGCGTCACGTGCATCTCATCGAGATGCCAGCGCCACTGGCGGAAGCCGCGCATGTATGACACGCGCTTGGTTCTGATCTCGCCGGCAAACAGCGGACCAAACCTGTTCCACCAACAGCGCGCCGTCTCGTCGCAGATGTCGACGCCGCGCTCGAACAGCAGGTCTTCGACGTTCCGCAGCGAGAGCGGGAACCGAACGTACAGCATTACGACTTCGCGGATCAGTTCAGGTGACGAATGAAAATACCGAAACGGGCTGGGCGGCTTTGCTCTCGATTTACGGCCTATCCACGTTCGGTTATCAGCGACCTCGCTAGCCTGCCACATCCCTTTGACAGAACCTCCAGCATCTGCTGATGCTCAAAAGAAATTTTCCGCCCACCCAACCTTTTCACCAGGACGCAGCAACCCATGCAAAAAACCTTGCAA
>JBDSZD010000050.1:0-1944 GCA_039925325.1 Sphingomicrobium sp. | reverse complement strand
TTGGAGCAGCTAAACGGCTCGGGGGAGCTTGGCGGGCTTCCACACTTTGAATGCTCGCCGGCTCCATCCCTGCCGCTCAGCTTAACGCTGCGACCTGAATGGTCGGGCAACATTCAGGAAGGAACTACCTATGACGAACTTCATCAACATGCTTCGTGACGATTCCGGTGCCTCGGCTGCGGAATATGCGCTCATTCTCGCGATCATCGGCGCGGGCATTGCGGTGGCATCCTACACCCTTGGGCAGAGCATTTCGGGTGCGATGAACAAAGCCGGCAACTGCATTGCCAAGCAGCCGTCTTCGGCCGCCTGCTGATTTAATGGAGAGGCCTTCATCTAATGTCGGCCTCTCCAATTTCCGGCCTGTAGTCTACCGCCGGCATCCAGGAGAATTATCATGACGAATTTCATCAAAATGCTTCGCGACGAGTCCGGTGCTTCGGCAGCGGAATATGCGCTGATCCTCGCCATCATCGGCGCGGGAATTGCAGTCGCTTCCTATACCCTCGGAACTAACATTTCGACGGCCATGAACAAGGCCGGCAACTGCATTACCTCGGGTAACGGCAGCAACTGCTAATACCTACTTGGGGCCACCTTCGGGTGGCCCCACTTACATTTCCCTTTGATTGGTGGCACATTAGCCAAGATTAAACCGCGTCGGGGGGGCGCTTCTAGATGAGACGGCAGACACTGATTGCACTGGCAATCGCCATCTTTCTCGGCTTGATCGCCGTCTTTCTCGCCAATTCTTTCCTCCTGCGCTCCGAAGTGCAAGCCGATGCGCGCGCCACCACCAAGGTCGCGGTCGCGGCCATTCCGCTCGAATATGGAGCAGATCTGACGCCGGAGAATGTCCGGTTCGTCGATTATCCCTCCGCCAGCCTTCCACCCGGCGCCTTTACCACCGCCGCGCAGCTGCTGCCCGCGGGCAAGCGCCGCGTCGTCCTCATGCGCCTGGCTGTCAACGAGCCGATCCTGTCATCCAAGGTTACTGGCGAAGGCCAGAACGCGTCGATCGCGGCGCTGCTGCCGGATGGCATGCGCGCCACCTCCGTCCGCATCAACGACGTCTCGAGCGTCGCCGGCTTCATCCAGCCGAACGATAGCGTCGATGTGCTGATCACCCGCACGATCCCGACCCTCAACCGGCAAGTCACCGATGTTCTGCTTCAGAACACGCGCGTCATCGCGATGGGCCAGGATGCGCAACGCGCGGACGGCAAGGCCGTCGTCGCTAGCACCGCCACGCTGGAGGTCGATCCTGTCAACGCGCAGAAATTGGCGCTGGCGCAGGAGGTCGGAAGTCTCAGCCTGGTCCTGCGCAAGCCCGGCGGTGGAGGTGACGATAGCAATTATGTCCGCACCGTCAGCATCGAAGACCTCCGCTACGGCCGCTACGGGGTGAGCAATATCAACCCTGCCCCGCGACCCGCGACAACCGCCCAGCCCCGCCCACAACCCCGCCGCGTCGTGCGCGCAGTTCCGCCGCGCTCCGCCCCGGCCCCAAGCCAAGGCAGCAGTGTCGAGGTCGTGCGCGGTACCGCCACCACGAATTACGAGGTCGGACGTTATGGTTCTTAAGTCCTTCAACCGGGCGCTGCCGGTCGCGCTGGCCGTCGCCGCCATGACAGTAGCTGGGCCCGCATGGGCGCAACCTGCCGCGATCAGCCTCGCCAGCGATGTCCAGGCGGGCGAGCTGGCCGTGCCTGTCAACAAGAGCCAGGTTCTGCGGGTCGACCGGCCTTATGCCAAGGCACTGATCGGCAACCCCGAGATCGCCGACGTCCTGCCGTTGACCAATCAGTCGGTCTATCTGCTCGGCAAGAAGACCGGCACCACCAGCCTGACTTTGTACGATAGCCGCAACATGCTGATCGCGGTGGTCGATGTGGTGGTCGGGCCGGACGTGATCACGCTCCGCCGCCAATTGTCGGAAACCAT
>JBDSZD010000049.1:0-5054 GCA_039925325.1 Sphingomicrobium sp. | reverse complement strand
GTGGGCCCTCGCCGCATTGTCCGAAAAGAACCGCATCTGGCCTCACTCCCAAGCGGATAGCCGGTGCCAAGGCAAGCCAAAGATCGTTAGTGTGCAACAAGGCAAGCTTATGGAGTCGGACGTGGGTATTTCTGGTGAGTTCGACGCGGCCGCGATCATCAGCGGCCTGTATGGCGACGGCTTCATCGGTTTGAAGCAAGCCTTCACGCCGCAATGGGCCGAAGCCGTTGGACGCGACATCATGACATTGTTCAAAGAATCGCAAGCGGTTGAAGGCGGCGCTTTGCCGCGCGGTCCGCAGCGCTGGTACGTCGAAGTGCAGCCGGAGCGGATCGGCGGTTTCGTCGATATCGCCACCCACCCCTGGTTCGTCGCGGTGTGCGAAGCGGTGTTGGGCCCGGACTATAGAATCGTCGAAATCGGTTTCGACATCCCATTCCCTGGGGCGGCCGACCAGCCGTGGCATCGCGACTTTCCGGCTCCCGAAGCAACCCTCAAGGGCCGTCGGCTGAACTCGCTGGCCTTCAATCTCACCACCGTCGACACCCGGCAAGAACATGGGCCGTTCGAGATCGCGCTTGGCACGCAGTGGGACGATATCGCTCCGTGCAAGAACGACATGTTTCCGCCGCGCGATCTGTGGAGCCGCTACACCGAGCGCGCGGTGCAGAAGCTTCCGCAACGTGGCGACATTTCAGCGCGATCCGCGCTGACGATCCATCGCGGCACGGCCAATCGGTCGAACGAGGCGCGGCCGGTGCTGGTGGTCGCGGCCGACGCGCCCGACGGCACCAATGCGCAGCACCACGACTTGCAGGTGACGCAGAGCTATCTGGACCAGTTGCCGACACGCGTGCGGGACCATCTGACCTATCGAGTCACGGAAGAGCTCGAGCCGGTAATCCAGCATCATGTGATCGAAGGGCTGCTGGAACCGGAATATTGAAGACGCGGGCTCGACCTTGCTTCGCTCGGATCGCCGGCTTCGCCATGCCCCCGGCATGGCTGCAGACGGCGATGGTGCTGCCGGTGAGGATTGAACTCACGACCTCAGCCTTACCAAGGATGCGCTCTACCACTGAGCTACGGCAGCACTGTCGAGGAAGTGGCGGGCCTATGACGGTCGCGGCCTTGTCCTGTCAACCCGCTTGCGGATGGACGCCGGACCGCTCAAAATGCCGAAATGGCTCAAAAGCAGGACAAAGCCGAGCGGCTTGCCACGGCGCTGCGCGAGAATCTCAAGCGGCGAAAGTCTCAAGCGAGAGCGGTTGCTGGCGAGGATGGACCCGAACAGCAGTTTAAAAGCGGCATGGACTTGCTCCACGCCGAGCGACCGCTGTCCGACTGGCAACGCGGCGTGTCGATGGTCGAGGCCGCTTCGGCGCAAGGACTGGCGCAAGCGACCGAACGCTGCGCCTTGTTCGAGGCGATGGGCGTCGAGCGGCCGATTGATTGGGACAAAGCGCTCGATCGCCTCGCCCTAGCCGCCGAACAGGGATCGGAGCGCGCCGCCGCCCAGCTTGCCGTGCTTGCGCGGGGTGACCGCTTTGTCGGGCAACCCGGCGCGCTGAGGAATGAAATTTCTCCCGACGGCCTGCTCGGCGCGCCGGCGGTGCAATTGCTGTCGATCAGTCCTCGAATTGGAATCATCGAGCAATTTGCCAGCGCGGCGGAGTGCCGCTGGCTGGTCGATTCGGCGCGCGCCAAGCTCGCCCCTTCGACCATATTCGATTATCTGACCGGCGAGCTTCGGACGGACGAGCGACGCACCGCGCTCTATTCGCTTTGCAATCCAATCGAATCCGGGATCATCGTCGAGGTCATCCGCGCCCGGCTGTCGCGCGCCATCGGCCTTCCGCTCGCCCATTTCGAAATGTCGCAGGTGCTGCATTATTCCGTGGGGCAGGAATTCAAGCCGCATCATGACTATTTTCAGCCCGGAACGGCGGGATTCGACGCGGAAATCGCTAACAACGGACAGCGCGTCGCGACGCAATTGATCTACCTCAACGAGGAGTTCGAGGGCGGCGAAACGCACTTTCCGTCGCTGGGGCTGACATATCGCGGTCATGTCGGCGATGCCCTGATTTTCTTTAACATCAACGATCAGGGCGATCCCGAGCCTGCGACACTGCACACCGGACTGCCGCCGACCGCCGGAGAAAAATGGCTCTTCTCGCAATGGATCCGCGATCGGCGCGCACGCGGCGGAACCGGAAGCATGGCGATCAAGGACGCAACACCCGCCAGTTGAGCTGGCTATCGGGGCCGGTGGTCCATCCCCTCCCCGACGGTGATCGAAGCGCAAGCGCATTGGAGCCAGACAAGATCGTCACCGGACAAACGCGGTCCGATGTTGGCGAGTACCTGGGCGTGATAGCCGTTGAGCCAGCGCATTTCCTCAACAGTCAGCATTTGCGGCTGGACCAGCCTACGGTCAATCGGCGCGAACGTCAGCGTTTCAAAACCCAGCATCGATTTTTCCGCGCCTTCGACCGCGCGGTCGATGACCAGGACCAAATTTTCGATGCGGATGCCAAACTCGCCGGATTTGTAATATCCGGGCTCGTTGGACAATATCATGCCGGGCTGTAGCGGTTCGTCGCCGCCCGCTTGCGCGCCTCCGACTGGTGAGATGCGCTGCGGTCCTTCGTGGACCGACAGAAAGCTGCCGACGCCATGCCCGGTGCCATGGGCATAATCGAGGCCCGCTTCCCACAGCGGACGCCGCGCAAAGCTGTCGAGCTGCCCTCCGCGAACGCCCTTCGGGAACAGCGCCGTCGCAATCGCGATATGCCCTTTGAGCACGCGCGTAAATCGATCGCGCATTTCCTCGGTCGGGACCCCAATCGCGACTGTGCGAGTAATATCGGTCGTGCCGCCGAGATACTGGCCGCCGGAATCGATCAGATAAAGGCTGTTAGGTTCAAGCTTGCGGTTGGTCGCTTCGCTCGCGCGATAGTGGACGATTGCGCCATTGGCCCCGGCCCCGGAAATTGAGTCGAACGACAGGTCGCGTAGATCGGGACTTTCCCGCCGCAGAGCTTCGAGGCGATCCGAGGCGGTGAGTTCATCGAGGTTTCCCCCAGGCGCTTCGTCATCGACCCATTTGAGGAAACGGGCGATGGCAGCTCCGTCCTGCAGCTGAGCATCGCGATGACCCGCGATCTCCGCCGCATTCTTGATCGCCTTGGGAAGGATCGTCGGGTCACGCAGCGTGAGCACCTTTGCTCCGGCACCTTCGAGCGCTTCGAAGACTGCCGCGACGGCGCGCTCGGGATCGACGGCGACCGTCTTGCCGCCCAACCGAGCGAGCGCGCCTTCGAACGCCGAGCGTTCGTGAATGCGCACCCCATTGCCGAGATGCTGACGAACCTCGGGGTCGAGCTTTTCACCGGCGACGAACAGATCGGCGGTCCCATCGCGATGGGACAGCGCATAGGCCAGCGCCACGGGGGTCCTCGCGACATCGGCACCGCGCACGTTGAAAACCCAGGCGATCGAATCCAGCGCTGACAGAACCGCTGCGTCGGCGTCATTTTCCGCGAGCCAGTCGGCGATATCCCCGCGCTTCTCGGCGGAACTTTTCCCGGCATATTTGTCGGCGTGGACGACGAGGCGTGCCCGCGACGCGTCCGGCCGGTCGGTCCACACCGCATCGATCGGATTGCGGGAGACGGGAACGAGTTCGGCGCCGCGGGCCGCCAGCGCCTCCCCGGCTCGCTCGACCCAGTCGCGGCTGTGCAGCCAGGGATCGTAGCCGATGCGCGCGCCGTCGGCCGCATGCTCCTTCAACCAGGCGGAGATACTGGTTTCCGGAACCGACTCGTAGCGCCAATGGTCGGCGTCCACCTGCTGCCGCACCTGCAACGTATAACGTCCATCGACAAAGATCGCGGCTTCCTGCGGCAGCACGACGGCGGACCCCGCCGAGCCTTCAAAGCCGGTCAGCCAGGCGAGCCGCTGCGCATAGGTGCCGACATATTCGCTCATATGTTCGTCGGTCAGCGGGATGACGAAACCGTCGAGTCTTTCGGTCTTCAATTGCTCACGGAGCGCCGCGAGCCGGTCTGCATAAGTGGACATGGCTACAATCTACGGCCCCGCAATCGCCGCAACAAGGCTACTCCTCGAGCGGGCTTTCCGCCCATCGCGGAAATTCGACCTCACCTTTCGGCTTTCCCGGGCGCGCGCTGACGTTAAGAGCGCTTGCATGACCAAGCCCAGCGACCTTCCGACCCCGCCGAAAGCCGAACCAAAGCCATTCTCCTATGAGCGCCACGGGGTGACGATCGAGGACCCGTGGGCATGGTTGCGCGATCCCGGTTATCCGAACGTCACCGACGCGGCAGTCCTCGATTATCTCAAGGCCGAGAATGCATTTTTCGAAGCCGCGATGGCGCCCCACCGCGAGCTGCTCGATACTTTATTCGAAGAGCTGAAGGGGCGAATCAGGGCAGACGAAAGTTCGGTCCCGGTCCGCGACGGAAAATATCTGTACTGGTGGGCGTTCAGGCCGGGCGCGCAATATCGCAGCTGGTTCCGCAAGTCCGTCGCGGGCGGTGCCGACGAAGTAATTTTCGACGAGCCGGTCGAGGCCGAGGGCAAGGAATATTTCCGGCTCGGTGCGATGGAAGCGAGCCCCGACGGCAAGCTGATCGCGACGCTGGTCGATGACAATGGGTCGGAGCGGTTTACGCTGCGGATCCGCGACATTGCGTCCGGCAAGGACATCGAGACCGTCAGCGACGTCGCAATCGGAGGCCCCGTGTGGACCAGCGACGGCCGGGGCATCGTCTACACCGAGGTCAACGAGCAGTGGCGCAGTTATCGGGCCCGCTTCCATCGGCTGGGCGACGCCCCCGCAAACGACCTCACGCTTTACGAGGAGACCGAAGAACTGGGATTTAGCGTCGGCGTCGGCAAAGCGCAGGACAGGAGCCTGATCTTCATTTCGACCGGTGACAATGCGACCAGCGAAGTGCGGTTCGTTTCAGCCGACGACCCGACCCGACCGCTGACGCTCATCTCTCCACGCAAGGAGAAGCGCGAAT
>JBDSZD010000048.1:0-3405 GCA_039925325.1 Sphingomicrobium sp. | reverse complement strand
GGCGGCCGATCTCGATCAGCCGATCGAGAAGACCGGCGCGCGTCTGCGTCAGTACATGGCCTGGTTGCAAACTGCGCCAGAGTCGAAGGCGGCCTGACCGTGGCGGCCGTCGGGGCGAGCAGGATCGCAGAGGCACCGCAGCCGGTCTCCGGCGCGCGGCTGCTTACCCAGGCGCTGGAGGCCGAAGGCGTAACCCACGTCTTCGGCTATCCCGGCGGCGCGATCATGCCTGTCTACGATGCGCTTACCGGCTCGAAGCTCACGCATATCCTGGTGCGTCACGAGCAAGCGGCGGCGCTTGCGGCGGATGCTTATGGTCGAGTCACCGGAAGGGCCGGCGTTTGTCTCGCAACGTCGGGACCGGGTGCGACCAATCTCGTCACCGGAATCGCCAATGCGTTCCTCGACAGCGTTCCAATGGTCGCCATCACCGGCCAGGTCGGAAGCGCGCTGATGGGCACGGATGCGTTCCAGGAAGTGGACATCTTCGGGATAACCTTGCCGATCGTGAAGCACAGCTTCATCGTGCGTTCGACGGCAGAGATTCCGCAGATCGTCGCCGAGGCGTTCGCGATTGCCCAGAGCGGTCGGCCCGGACCGGTGCTGATCGATTTGCCCAAGGACATGGGAGTCAAGGCCGCGGTTCCGGCCCCCGTGAGGCGCGACTCCTTCCCCGCGCCAAGCTGTGACGCCAATGAGATCGACAAGGCCAACCTGCTGCTCAAGGAGGCCAAGCGCCCGATTCTCTACCTCGGCGGTGGCGTGTCCATCGCGAAAGGCGAGGAAGCAGTGCGCGACTTTGCCAGGCGCAGCGGAATGCCGGTCGTCGCGACGCTCAAGGGGCTGGGCGCGGTGCCGACGACGGACGAGAATTTCCTCGGCATGCTGGGGATGCACGGAATGCGGGCCGCGAACATCGCGATCGATTCATGCGACCTGCTGGTCTGCGTCGGCGCGCGCTTCGACGATCGCGCAACCGGCAAGCTCGACACTTTCGCAAGCCGAGCCAAGGTCATCCACCTCGACACCGATGCCGCCGAGATCGGCAAGCTCCGTATTGCGGAAGCCGCCTTGTGCGGGGATATGAACGTGATCCTCAGCGAACTGGAACCGGCACGGGACGAATACGCCCAGTGGCTGGCGGAGTGCGTTGAGTCCAAGCAGCGCCACGACTGGGACTATGACGCACCCGGAAGCGGCATTTATGCGCCAAAACTGTTGCGCGAACTGTCGGAGCGCGCGGGCCCCAAGGCGATCTTCACCTGCGACGTCGGCCAGCACCAGATGTGGGTCGCGCAGCATTGCCACTTCTCGCGGCCGCAGGCGCATCTGACGAGCGCGGGCCTGGGCACCATGGGCTATGGCATTCCAGCCGGTATCGGAGCCTTGTTCGCGGAGCCGGATGCGACCGTGATCACCGTCACCGGGGACGGGTCGATAATGATGAACATTCACGAGCTTGCGACCATCCGTCGCTATCGCCTGCCGCTCAAGATCCTGCTGCTCGACAACAGCCAGCTTGGGATGGTGCGCCAATGGCAGGAATTGTTCTTTGAGGAGAATTTCTCGGAAATCGACCTCAGCGACAATCCGGATTTCGCCGAAGTCGCGCGCTCGTTCGGGATCGAGGCCTTCACCATCGACCATCGTTCGGAAGTATCCGGTGCGATCGACCGACTGCTGGGCACCAGCGGTCCGATTCTGTGTCACTGCCGGATCGACCCGCGCGAAAATGTGTGGCCTTTGGTCCCGCCCAACAGCGCCAACATCGACATGATGGAGAAGCAACGGTGAACGCCCGGCTGAAGATCGAATATGTGAATGCCGAAGGCGCGCTGCTGCGCGTGCTTGGCACGATCGAGCGTCGCGGCTTCATGATCAAGAGCGTGGCGATGAATGAATATGCCGGAAGCAGCAATGCGTCGGTGATCGTCGAAGTCGCTCCGCGCGATGCGCAGCGGCGGATCGAGGTGCTCGTGCCGTTCCTTCGCCGGCTTCACGAAGTGCAGTCCATCAATGCTTTCGAGCCCATGCAGGAACGAGCGGCATGACCGACCGGATCAGGATTTTCGACACCACGTTGCGCGACGGCGAGCAGGCTCCGGGCTTCTCGATGACGCCCGAATCCAAGGTGCGCATGGCGCGTGCGCTTGCGGCGCTCAACGTCGACGTCATCGAAGCGGGGTTCGCCGCTGCATCGCCGGGAGATTCCAAGGCGATCGCCGCGGTCGCCGCTGCGATCGACGGGCCGATCATTTGCTCGCTGGCCCGCGCGACCGACAATGATGTGCGCGCGGCAGCGGAAGCGTTGAAAGGCGCATCGCGCAAGCGCATCCACGTCTTCATCGGAACCAGCCCAATCCACCGCGAAGCCAAATTGCGCATGAGCCGCGAGCAGGTGCTGGAAGCGATCAAGCGCACCGTGGAGCTCGCGCGGACTTTCGCGGAAGATGTCGAATTTTCGGCGGAGGACGCGATCCGGACGGAGCGGGATTACCTCGCGGAAACGCTGTCGGTGGCAGCAGCGGCCGGGGCGACCACGCTCAACGTCCCCGACACGGTCGGTTACACCACGCCGGAGGAAATTTTCGAGCTGTTCCAGTTCCTGGGACGCTCGGTCGACCGCTCCGACGGCGTAATCTTCTCCGCCCACTGCCACGACGATCTGGGAATGGCAGTCGCCAATTCGCTGGCGGCCGTGCGTGGCGGCGCGCGCCAGATCGAATGCGCGGTCAACGGCATCGGCGAACGGGCAGGCAATTGCTCGCTCGAAAGCGTGGTCATGGCGCTGCACACGCGCAAGGATTTCTTCCGCGCGGATACCCAGATCGACACGCGCAAGATCATGGCCGCAAGCCGGACCCTGGCGCAGGCGACCAACAGCCATCCGCCGCGCAACAAATCGATCGTCGGCGCCAACGCCTTCGCGCACGAGGCCGGCATTCACCAGCACGGCATTCTTCAGAATCGCGCGACTTACGAGATCATGAAGCCGGAAGATATCGGGCTGAGCACCGACGGAATCGTGCTTGGCAAGCATAGCGGCCGTCACGCGCTGGCGTCGCGGGCGCGTGGCCTCGGCTTCGTGCTCGAGGGCGAGAAAATGGATCGGGCGTTTGCCGCCTTCAAGGAATTGGCCGACGAGATCGGCGTGGTCGATACGGCCCGGCTGGTCGCCTTGCTCGACGGTCTTGAGAACCGCCGCGCGCAACGCTTGTGGAAGCTCGGGAAGGTCGACATTCGCGCACCGGTCAACCCGAACGCGTGGCCGGTCGCAAGGATCGAGCTCGAACATGGCGAGCGCGGCCGGATCACCGACATTGCGTCGGCGCCGGGAGCGCTCGACGCGGCCTTCTCCGCGGTCAGCCAGATCATGGGCCTGCCCGCCCGCGTCGATGTGCTCGA
>JBDSZD010000047.1:0-9252 GCA_039925325.1 Sphingomicrobium sp. | reverse complement strand
CGCAACAAAAAGCCGGGCGTGAGGCGTTCGAAGCGGTGATCGAGAAAGCCGAACCGCTCGACGCGCGTCTGTGGCGTCACGAATATCAATTCGCCCCCCTCACCACCCCCGAGGCCCGCGCTGGCCTCCGCCAGCGCCTGCTGGACCACGCTTCGACGATCGGCGATCAGTCACTCGCCCGCCTCTACCGCGACGAATGGCTGTCGCGCTTCGATTCGGAAGTCGGCCGGCGGCAGTTCCAGCAGTCTGGCCCGCGCGCCCGATCCGCGCCGCGGGGTCGCTTCGAAAAGGGCAAGTTTGTCCCCCCGATCCTGCCGCCAGGATCAACCGCGCGCTCGATCGGCAGCAGCGGGATCGACCCGCAAACCGCGCGCGCCCTGATGATCGGCTTCGTCAATTTCCCCGACGCGCTCGCCGATCATGCGGAGCAGCTTGCTCAGCTTGACGTGGCCGATGCCGGTATCGCCCGGGTCCGCGATGCTTTGGTCGACAGCGCCTTCTCCGGGGCAAAGCTTGATCGTGACCGCGACGGCCCCATATTCAGGGCTCTGGGCGTAGCTGGCGGGTCACCGTCACGCAGCGCCTTGAGCTTCTCTTTCACTCGCGCAGACATGGATCCCGACCGCGCTTGCACCGATTTGGCAGCCGCAGTCGAAATCCTGACCGCGAGCGAACAAGTGGATCGTGCCCTGTCGCAGGCGACCGAACGGTGCATGCAGGACACCTCCCAGGAGGCATATGACGAACAGCAGCGCCTGATTGCGGCGCAGCAGAGATTGAAGCAACGGCTGGCGTCTCTCGCCGGCACCGACTAAGCGGCACGGCGAGTAGCGAATTTTGGGCGATTGATGGCAAAGAACGACACCCAGGACACCGAGATTGAATCCGGCGACAACGGCGATGCGCCGCTGATTGATCAGCACGAAGCTGCGATCAAGAAGCTCAAGGCGCGCGCCAAGAAGCGCGGGTTCGTCACCGTCGACGAACTGAACGAGGCGCTTCCGCAGGAGCATATGACGTCCGAGCAGATCGAGGACGTGATGTCCGAGATCAGCGAGATGGGCGTCAACATCGTCGAAAGCGCCGAAGTCAGCGACGACGACGAGGAAGAGGAAGAGGCTGCGCCCGAAGAGGAGGTCGATCCCCTCGACGACGGTGGCCCCCGCCCCGCCGCCGCAGTCAAGAAGGAAGCGGTCGACCGCACCGACGATCCGGTCCGCATGTATTTGCGCGAGATGGGCGCGGTGGAATTGCTCTCCCGCGAGGGCGAGATCGCCATCGCCAAGCGCATCGAGGCCGGCCGCGACACGATGATCTGGGGCCTGTGCGAAAGCCCGATCACCTTCAACGCGATCATCGACTGGTCAAACGCGCTCAACGAGGGCCGCATGCAATTGCGCGAGATCATCGATCTCGAAGCGATGCTGTCAAAGGGCCCCACCGCTGAGCAGATCGCGGGCGCCGAGGAAGGCGCCGAAGGCGGTGGCCAGGACGAAATCAGCGAGAAAACCGCCGGTCCGACGATCAAGGAAGACGACGAGCCCGCGGACGAGCCCGCGCCGCCCGGCGACGAGGACGAGGAGGACATGGTCGACCGCCGCACTCCGCGCCCGGTCGACGATGAGGATGAGGACAATACGCTCAGCCTCGCGCAGATGGAGGAGCAGCTCAAGCCGCAGGCGCTCGAGAAGTTCGCGGCCATCACTTCGCTGTACAAGAAGTTCTCACGCCTTCAGGAAGCGCGACTTGACGCGCTCGGCACGGGCCAGGGCTATCCGCCGGCCGAAGAGCGGAAATATCAGAAGCTGTCGGAGCAGCTCACCGCCGAGGTCGAAAGCGTCCAGTTCCACGCCTCGAAGATCGAATATCTGGTCGACCAGCTCTATGCCTACAACAAGCGCCTGACCGCGCTTGGCGGCCAGATGCTGCGCCTCGCCGAGCGCCACAAGGTCCCGCGCCGCGCTTTCCTTGAAAGCTACATGGGCAGCGAGCTTGACGACAGCTGGCTCGAGCGTGCGGCCAAAATCGACAAGAAGTTCGCCGCCTTCGCAATCGCCGAGTCCGATACCGTCGAGCGGATCCGCAACGAGATCGGCGAAATCGCCCAGTCGACCGGAATGGGGCTTGGCGAGTTCCGCCGGATCGTCAACCAGGTTCAGAAGGCCGAGCGCGAGGCCCGCATCGCCAAGAAGGAAATGGTCGAAGCCAACCTCCGCCTCGTCATCTCCATCGCCAAGAAATATACCAACCGCGGCCTGCAGTTCCTCGACCTCATCCAGGAAGGCAATATCGGCCTGATGAAGGCGGTCGATAAATTCGAATATCGCCGCGGCTACAAGTTCAGCACCTACGCCACCTGGTGGATCCGCCAGGCGATCACCCGCTCGATCGCCGATCAGGCGCGCACCATCCGAATCCCGGTGCACATGATCGAAACGATCAACAAATTGGTCCGCACCGGCCGCCAGTTCCTGCACGAACATGGCAAGGAAGCCACGCCCGAGGAGCTTGCCGAGCGGCTCGGCATGCCGCTCGAAAAGGTTCGCAAGGTGATGAAGATCGCCAAGGAGCCGATCAGCCTCGAAACCCCGATCGGCGACGAGGAAGACAGCCATCTCGGCGATTTCATCGAGGACAAGAACGCGGTCATTCCCGTCGATGCCGCGATCCAGGCGAACCTCAAAGAGACCGTCACGCGGGTGCTCGCATCGCTAACGCCGCGTGAGGAACGCGTGCTGCGCATGCGCTTCGGCATCGGCATGAACACCGATCACACGCTCGAGGAAGTGGGCCAGCAGTTCTCGGTCACGCGCGAGCGCATCCGCCAGATCGAGGCCAAAGCGCTCCGCAAGCTTAAGCATCCGAGCCGGAGCCGGAAAATGCGGTCGTTCCTCGATCAATAGACTCCTCCCTGAGCTTGCTCGGGGAGGGGGACCGCAGTGCGCAGCGCTGTGGTGGAGGGGTCCATCTTCACTGTTCTTCCACCCGGGGATCCGCATGAGTTCCCGTTCACAAACATCATGCTAGTGCCCGCACCGTCGCTCCCCAAATCGGCCTAGCCCTTGCCTTCAGCCTATCGTCTTCCCTCCTCAAGCGGCGCCATGCTGCCGGAGCGCCGCGCCGCGGGGCTCGGCCTCGCGCTCGGTATCAACCTCCTGCTGCTGCTGGCGCTGCTTGGCCTGGGCGCCTCCCGGCCCGACCCGACGCCGATGTCCGAGCCAACCATGGTTACGTTCGAGCCCGACACGCCGGAACCGCCATCCCCGGCGAGTGCGCCCGCCAAGCCGCCGATCACGCCGCCCGTCGAACCACCGCCCGCCGCGACGCCCCCGCCAATCGTCAAACTCCCGCCCGTCAAGAAGCCCGCGCTCGACCTGCTGGTCGTCTCGAGCGAAGTGCTAGCCGCCTCCGACATCGCCAACCTGCCACCAGCGCCCCAAGGCGCCGGGAGCGGTGCCGACGATTCCGAGGAGGCCGGCCGCGGCCCCGACGGTCAGCTGCTCTACGCCGCCGAATGGGCGCGCCGCCCGACCAATGCGGAGCTCAACCCCTATTTGCCGCGCAACATGCCGGAGGAAGGCTGGGGCCTCATCGCCTGCCGCACCGTGGCCGGTCGCCGGGTCGAGGATTGCGTCGAACTCGAAAGCTACCCCCGCACCGCATACCTCGCCCGCTCGGTCCGCAATGCCGCCTGGCAGTTCCGGGTCCGCCCACCCCGCAAGGGCGGCCGCGAGATGGTCGGCGAATGGGTGAGCATCCGGATCGAGTATAACCGCCGCTAACCGCCGGGCGAACACGCGCAGCGCGAACAATCGGGCTTCGCGTTCGTCGGGGCCGAGTTCATGCCGACAATGGCAGCGACGATCGATCCGATCACCGCATATTGCGCCCGATATTGTCGAGAATGCCCGCGCCACTGTCGTCAGCCATCACCACCCCCAGGAATAAGCGCACAGCATTCCAGCCCCGCCGACCGCTTTTTTCCGAGCAGGCAATCATAACTTAAGAGAAACGAGGCGGCAAGAATTGGGGGGTGGGTAGCGGGGTTCTCGCGGGCGAAATTCGGGGGCTACTTTCCCTCCGTTCGTCCTTAGCGAAGCGAAGTCGAAGGGCGTTTCCGCTTCCCCGTTCGTCTCGAGCGCAGTCGAGAGGGGCCCACCTCGTCATCCCGGACTTGATCCGGGATCCATCTTCCCTGCCGCGAACAAGTCCAGTTTTTCGAAGATAGTACAGTCAAGGTCTGCGGACATTGCCCGCTGGGCAGCGGATCGGTAGGGCAGCCAGCTTAGAAAGCGCTGCGTGTCGACGGCGCAACTTCTTGGGAGTGACGGCCCGCTCGCGGGACTAGGCGACTGTCTAGTCGATCCCGGGCCGCAGCCTAATATCCGCTTTCGACCCATTCCAGACATTGGCGTGCACCAACTTCCGCAATATCCGTCAGACATGTTCCAATGGTGCTCCATAGAGGTGACACCGCCCAAGGAGGTGGTTTGTGGTGTTCCCCGTCAGCACCAATGGCACAGATTTGAGATTGTGATTTAAGGAGGGTTTGGCTCTCGTTGTAGTGACGAAGGAACGAAGATGAGAGCCAAACCCTCAGTCGCCAAGAAGCCTGCCGAGCAGGTGGTGAAGGACATCCGCCGAGCGACCCGGCGGCATTTCTCGGCCGAAGACAAAATCCGGATCGTGCTGGAGGGCCTGCGCGGCGAAGACAGCATCGCCGAGCTGTGCCGCAAGGAGGGCATCGCCCAGAGCCTGTATTACACCTGGTCGAAGGAGTTCATGGAAGCCGGCAAGCGGCGCCTTGCGGGCGACACCGCCCGGGCAGCGACAAGCGACGAGGTCAAGGACCTGCGCCGCGAGACGGGCGCGCTGAAGGAGTGCGTCGCTGACCTGATGCTCGAGAACCGCCTGCTCAAAAAAGAGCATTCTGCCGGATGGGGGCGACGAGCATGAGGTATCCCGCATCGGAGAAGCTCGAGATCATCAGGATCGTTGAGCAGTCGCATCTGCCCGCCAAGCGCACGCTCGACCAGCTCGGCATCGCCCGCCGGACCTTCTACCGCTGGTACGATCGCTATCTCGATGGCGGCCCCGAGGCGCTGGCCGATCGGCCCTCGGTGCCGGGCCGGGTGTGGAACCAGATCCCGCCCGCCATCCACGACCAGATCATCGAGCTGGCGCTGGAGCAGTCCGAGCTGAGCCCGCGGGAACTGGCCGTGCGCTTCACCGACGAGAGGCATTACTTTGTGTCCGAGGCCACGGTTTACCGCCTGCTCAAGGCTCACGATCTGATCACCAGCCCGGCCTATGTGGTGATCAAGGCGGCCGATCGCTTCCATACCCAGACCACCCGTCCGAACGAGATGTGACAGACCGACTCACCTACTTCAAGATCATCGGGTGGGGCTGGATGTACCTCTCGACTGTGCTCGACAACTCTCGCGCTATATCATCGCCTGGAAGCTGTGCAGCACGATGCGCGCCGAAGACGTCACCGACACGCTGGACATGGCGCTCGCCGCCTCGGGTGTGACCAGGCCCAAGTGCGACACAAACCCCGGCTGCTGTCCGACAACGGTCCGAGCTACATCGCCGGCGATCTGGCCGAGTACATCGAAGCTCAGCAGATGAGCCATGTGCGCGGCACCCCGTGCCATCCCCAGACCCAAGGCAAGATCGAGCGCTGGCACCAGACTCTCAAGAACCGCATCCTGCTGGAAAACTACTTCCTGCCCGGCGATCTTGAGGCCCAGATCGAGGCCTTCGTCGAGCACTATAATCACCAGCGGTATCACGAGAGCTTGGACAATGTGACGCCCGCCGACGCCTACTTCGGCAGGGCATCCGCCATCATCAAACAGCGCGAAATGATCAAACGGCAGACCATCGAATATCGGCGCTTGCAGCACCGCAAGCTCGCCGCCTAACATCAACCCCCAGACGAGGCCGACACTCCGCTAATCTACGCCGCTAGCTGCGCCAAATGTTCTGACGACGGACAGAGCGCGTTCAATCGAGTGCCGGAACATGCTTTGCGCTGTATAATGCCTCTGATAGGTGAGGAATTCCACAGCTATTGAGCGGATCACCATGCACCCTACTTCCATGGAGAATATGCAGCGATGCGTGGATTGGTATTCGCTTCCACTAGGGAAGATTGTTGACCTCGGAGCGATGAACGTCAACGGCTCCTATCGCGAGCTGTTCCCGGCCGATGCCGACTATGTGGGGGTCGACCTTGAACCGGGGCCGGGCGTCGACGTGGTTCTTACCGACGTCTATCGGCTCCCTTTCGAGGATGAGTCCGTCGATCTCATCCTTTGCGGCCAGATGCTGGAACATTGTGCCCATTTCTGGAGGGTATTTACTGAGATTGCTCGAGTGCTGAGGCCCGAAGGCATGGCGTTCGTCATCGCCCCGTCAAGCGGGCCAGTTCATCGCTTCCCAGTCGATTGTTATCGTTTTTACCCGGATTCCTACCAAGCGCTCGCCGAATGGTCCGGCCTTCGGTTGATCCATAGCTGGACGGATGAACGCGGTCATTGGCGCGACATCACGGGCGTGTTCCAGAAGAATGGAAGTGTCGAGCGCGTAGACGCACCGAAGCCCATGTGTGTCGCTGCCAATGCACACCAAGCGCCCCACAAGGACCAAGGGGTCGAACTGCGTGCCGGGGTCCGGGACTATCTTGAACTCCTTCGTGACCTGCATCAGCTCATTCAACCCCAGCTCTATCTGGAGATCGGCGTTCGCAAGGGCTTCAGCCTCCGCTTGGCGAAGGGTGAGTCGATCGCGATCGACCCGGACCCGCACCCCGACATTGCTGTGAACGACACGACACGCCTGTTCCGCTGCACGAGCGACGACTTCTTCTTCTTTTACCCCGAGGTGATCGACCGCCCCATCGATCTTGCCTTCATTGACGGCATGCATCTTGCGGAGTTCGTTTACCGGGATTTCATCAATGTTGAGCGAGTGATGGACCGCGGCGGGGTGGTGGTGATCGATGACGTGCTTCCCAATCACCCGGTGCAAACTTCGCGCACACGCCGCTCACAGATTTGGACCGGTGACGTTTGGCGCTTTGCGGAGATGCTCTCGGCCAATCGCCCTGACCTCCGGCTAACCTTGTTCGATTGCGCGCCCACGGGCCTGCTAGTCATCTCGAAGCTCAACCCTAAGAACCTTGTTCTGTGGACGGACTATAACAAGGCGATGCGGAACTTGATGGACGAGGCCGGCACACAGGTTCCCAAGACCGTGCTTGAACGCTCCGGGGCAGTTGAACCGACCATCGACATTCTGCGAACGGCAATCGGGCGATGAGCGATAGCCCGACAGTCGATCTGTCGATTTTGCTCTGCGCCTACAATATGCAGCGCGAGCTTCCACGCACGCTTATGACCCTGTCGCTCACCTTCCAGCAGGGGGTGGAGGAATTGACCTATGAGGTGCTGATCCTCGACAATGGCTCCACGCCGCCGGTGGAAGAAGGGGCGATCAGGACCCTTCTTCCCAACGCGCGCGTGATCCGGCCAGCCAGCCTGCGCGCTTCCCCGGCGTACGCCATAAATGAAGCGATGCGCTCGGCCCGTGGCAGGCTAGTCGGACTATGGATTGACGGCGCCCGTATGGCATCGCCGGGAGTGCTGCGCCATGCAGTGCAGGCTTGGCGCTCCGACCCGAAACGCGCCATTGCCACCCTCGGGTTCCATCTCGGCCCGGACGTCCAGATGCGCACGGTTTTGGACGGATATAATGCCGCCGCTGAGGATAAGCTGCTGGCGACCGTCCCGTGGCAGGACGACGGCTATCGGCTGTTCGACATTTCGGTGCTTGCCGGATCGTCTTCGGCGGGCTGGTTCGGCTGTATCAACGAGACCAATGGGCTGTTCCTCGATAGGACGCTATGGGACGCGCTTGGAGGCTTCGACGAACGGTTCGAAGCCCCGGGTGGGGGATTCGTCAATCTGGATCTATGGGAGCGGGCGGTCGCCTTGTCCGGCAACCGCCCGTGGATGATCCTTGGCGAGGGCACCTTTCATCAGGTGCACGGGGGCGTTGCGACTAACGGTCCAGCCGAGGCCCGCACCGCAATGCGCGCAGAATATGCCGCGATCCACAATCGCGGCTTCACTTCGCCGCTTTACCAGCCGCAATTCGTGGGCGCGCTCGACGCGGGTCGTTTTGACGCGGGTGCACGCCGTCCTCTCGACCGGCATCGAAAGGTGCATTCAGTGCGTGGCCGCCATTTCCGGGTCGACCTTCCGACAAAGGCGCTGAACAGCATTCAGTCTGGCACCCTCCGCACTCGGTACAAGGGCCGCCGCCTTGCAAAGAGCCCGTTCGACTTGGCTCACTACATGCAGCTTGTCGATCGCCTTCGCCCGCAGACAATCATCGAAGTGGGCACATCGGAAGGTGGCAGCGCCCTATGGTTCGCCGATCAATGCCGCGCTTTCGGGCTCGACGAGACGCGGATCGTGACAATCGATGTCAATCCGCCGCCGTTCGAAATTCCAGGAGTCCGTTTCCACCAGGCCGACAGCACCGATCCGGAGCGCACGTTTCCGACTGAATTGATCGAGGCAATGCCCCATCCCTGGCTAGTGGTTGAAGACAGCGCACACAGCTATGAAAGTGCAAGCGCCGTGCTTGCTTATTTCGATGCGCGTATGCGGCGGGGTGACATGCTCGTTCTCGAGGATGGGATCCTCGCGGACCTTGAAGGCAAAGGGTATCGCGCGCTCGCCGACGGGCCTAACCGCGCGCTTGCCGACTTCCTTCGCTGCGGGGGTGATCGGTACCAGATCGATGCGGCTATCTGCGACTTCTATGGTCACAACGTTACCTATTCGCCCAACGGCTGGCTTCGCCGCCTCTGACCTGCAGCTATGTGTCCTTGCTGCTCTGTCAGACTAGTGTGGCAGCTGGCTGGGTGCTGATAGCGGGGGCGGAAGACCCGCAAATCTCGAGCGAAACCGCCAAGCCCCTTTCGCGGCTCCAAGACCTTACCGGAAGTGTACGTTGGCCCGAAATCGATTGGATTGATTATGAAACCCGCGAGCCGATCCACGTTTGGGAGGTGCTTATCGCATTAGGTGAACTCGAGGAGGCCTGACGTCCGCTTTCCATCTGTGGACGCCCCTGAAGACGCAAGCGGTATTTTGGAGGTTGGGCAGGTAGTCGGATGCTGCCATCTGTCCGGCCTCTGGTTGCAGCGATGAGAGCTGCGGGCCCGTATGGGAG
>JBDSZD010000046.1:0-4008 GCA_039925325.1 Sphingomicrobium sp. | reverse complement strand
ATCACGGATTGCGAGCTGCCTCAGCATTCAGCCCGCCGCCCCAAGTCTAGCCCTTCGGCGAATGCCGCTGGATGAGCTGATAGGCGTGCTTGTACCAGATGCTGCCGGGATAATTGGCGCCAAGCACCGCAGCCGACTTCTGCGCTTCGGCCGGGATCCCGAGCGCGAGGTAGGATTCGACGAGCCGCTCAAGCGCTTCGGGCGCATGGCTGGTCGTCTGATATTTGTCAGCGACATTGCGGAAGCGGTTCACCGCCGCCAGCCAATTGCCCGACCGCTGATAGAATCGGCCGACTTCCATCTCCTTGCCCGCGAGATGGTCGTTGATCAGGTCGAGCTTCAGCCGCGCATCGGACGCGTAGCGGCTTTCGGGATAGCGGCGGACGAGTTCGTTGAACGCATCGGCCGCTTGCTGCGTGCCGCGCTGGTCGCGCGTGACGTCCGCAATCTGCTGATAATAACTCATCGCCACCAGATAATGGGCGTAAGGTGCTTCACGATTACCCGGATGAATCGTCAGGAAGCGCTGGGCGGAGCTCACCGCATCCGGATACTTCTGGCCAAGGTAATAGCTGAACGCGCTCATCAACTGCGCTCGCCGCGCCCACACCGAATAGGGATGCTGGCGCTCGACTTCGTCGAACAGCTTGGCCGCTTCGTCGTAGCGGCCATCGTCCATGCGGCTCTTGGCGAGCGCGTAGAGGGTGTTCACGTCGCGCGCGATATAGGCGGTGTCGCCCTTGACGCTTTTGCCTGCACAACCCGCAACCGGGAGGACGAGCACGGAGGCGAGAGCGAGTGCGGCGATACGGTTAAGCTTCGACATCGGGATCCTCATTAACGTTACCACGGCCATGCGCCAAGCGGCGATGCTGTGTCCAACCTTGGATTTTGCTGAACGGCGATCAGGCGGTCGCCTCAGCAAGATCGTCCTGCTCGGTCCTGAGGAAACTGTCGGGCTTAACCCCTAGCCACACCAGGATCGGCGAGGAGATGTAAATCGACGAATAGGTTCCGATGAAGATACCGAGGAACACCGCGATCGTCAGGCCGAAAATCACCTCCGGCCCAAGCAGCAGGAGCATGCCGAGCGCGAGCAGGATCGACAGCGAGGTGACCATCGTGCGCGACAGCGTCTCATTGAGCGAGAGGTTGAGCAGCGGCACGATGCCCATCTTGCGGAACTTGCGCAGATTTTCCCGAATCCGGTCGTAGATGACGACCGTATCGTTGAGCGAATAGCCAACGATGGTGAGGATGGCCGCGACCACGTTGAGATCGACCTGCAATTGCGTGATCGAGAAGAAGCCGAGCGTCATCGACACGTCGTGAAACAGGGTCACCAGCGCCCCCACGCCGAACTGCCATTCAAAGCGGAACCAGATGTAGATGGCGATCCCGAGCATGGCCAACGCGATGGCGAGCGCGCCGTCGGTGGCCAGTTCCTCACTGACCTTGCCGGACACGGTCTCGACCGAATCGACCCGCGATCCCGGATATTGCTGCAGCAGCATCGCGCGAACCTTTGTGGCGACGACGTTGGACGCCGCTTCGCCGCCTTCGGGCCGTGGCAGGCGGATCTGATAGGTGGTCGGACCGCCGAACTCCTGAATGCTTGCGTCGCCCACGCCCAGTTGCCCGACCCGGCTGCGCAACTGATCGACCTGGATCGGCGCGGCGAACGTCGTGCGGACCATCTGACCGCCGACGAAATCCACGCCAAGGTTTAGAGGGCGGACGACCACGAGCACGAGGCTGGCGACCGTCACGATGATCGACAGGATCAGCGCAAGGTTACGCCATCGCATGAAATCCAGATTGGTATTGTCCGGAACGAGCTTAAGCAGCTTCATGGATCAAGGCCCTAGATATGCAGTTCGCGGGGCCGCTTGCGCTTGACCCACAGCGCAACCAGCATGCGCGTGAAATTGACCGCGGTGAACACCGAGGTGACGATTCCGATCATCAGCACCACGGCAAAACCGCGAACGGGGCCAGAGCCGAAGTAGAACATCAGCGCGGCCGCGATCACATTGGTGATATTGGCGTCGAAAATCGCGGTCGAGGCTTCCTTGTAACCCGTCTCGAGCGAATCGAGGATCTTGCGCCCGCGCCTCTGCTCCTCGCGAATGCGCTCGTTGATCAGCACGTTGGCGTCGACCGCCGCGCCGATCGTCAGGACGAAGCCGGCGATGCCCGGCAAGGTCAGCGCGGAATTGAACACCGCCATGATGCCCAGGATCATGAGCGCGTTCACGATCAGCGCCAAGGTCGCATAGACCCCGAACCGCCCATAAGTGATGAGCATGAACAGGATCACGACCAGGATCGCCGCCACGCTTGCAATCACCCCCTTGCGAATCGAATCCTTGCCCAGTTCGGGCCCCACCGATCGCTCCTCGATCACGTTGAGTTTCACCGGCAGCTTGCCCGAGGCGAGGCTGACGGCCAGCGCATTGGCGCTTTCGACCGTGAAATTGCCGCTGATCTGGGCCTGGCCGCCGAGAATCGGTTCGTTGATGTTGGGGGCCGACAGCACCTTGTCGTCGAGGATGATCGCAAACGGCTTGCCGACATTTTCCTGGGTGACGCGCCCGAAGCGGCGCGCGCCCGAGGAATTGAAGGTGATCGATATGACCGGCCGGCCGTCCTGGTCGAAGCTCTGCTTGGCGTCGGTCAATTGCTCGCCCGATACCATCACCCGGCGCTTGACCGCGATCGGTGCCGCGGTGTCCGCATAATATAGGATCTGGCTGCCGGCGGGAGCGCGCCCCTCGGCCGCTTGATTGGGGTCCGCGGTCAGGTCGACGAGCTTGAATTCCAATCGCGCGGTCTGGCCGATCAATAGCTTCAGCGCTTCCGGATCCTGCACGCCGGGCACCGCCACCAGGATGCGGCGTTCGCCCTGGTTGATGACCGTAACTTCTTTGGTGCCCTGCGGAT
Organism: Sphingomicrobium sp.; assembly: GCA_039925325.1. Classification (GTDB taxonomy): domain Bacteria; phylum Pseudomonadota; class Alphaproteobacteria; order Sphingomonadales; family Sphingomonadaceae; genus Sphingomicrobium. Next base: position 1,065 of record JBDSZD010000046.1, on the reverse strand, counting down.
CGATGCGGCGACGCACGACGTCACGGGCGACGGTCAGCGCGTTGCGCAATGCGCGGTCCGACCCGTCAGCTGTCGGCGTCAACACCACCCGCGTGGAATCGACGACCCTGACGTCCCAGTCGCGCGAGCCGGTGAGGCCGACGGGTTGGGTGAGGGTACGGAGCCGTTCGACGGCCGCGTCGAGTTGACGCGGATCGCGGACCATGAAGCTGAGCCGGCCGCCGGAGGTCGAGATGTCCCCGACCTCGATCCGCGGCTGGGTTCGACGCAGCTCGGTGGCGACCGTTTCTTCCATCGACGCCAGCCGCTGCTTGGTCGCGTCGGCGACATCGGCCTCCAGCAGAAGCTGGCTTCCCCCAGCAAGATCGAGCCCGAGGCTGATCTTGGTATTGGGGAGCCAGGCGGGATAGCGCCCGGCCAGCGCGGTCCCGGCAATGAGGCTTGGAACCGCGAGCAAAATGCCGACCGCTATGGTCAGGGTGACCGCCCAGACCTTCCAGCGAGGAAAATCGAGCATCAGTCGTTGGCTGCCTTGGTGGCGGCGTTCAGCACCTGGCTGAGGGTCGATTTGACGACCTTGACGCGGACGCCGCTGGCGATTTCGACCTCGGCTTCATCGTCGCTGACCTTGGTTACCCGGCCGCGGATTCCGCCGGCCGTGATCACATCGTCGCCTTTTTTCACCGCGGCGATGGTCGCCTGATGTTGTTTGACGCGCTGATTCTGTGGGCGCCAGATCAGCAACCAAAAGATCGGCAGAATAAGGATAAGAGGCACGATGAATGAGCTGAATATGGCACCGCCGGGGCTGGGCACCCCGGCTGCCGTCGCCGCGCTCATCGTCAGGAGAGTGGATGTAGTCATGTAAAGTCTCAGGACTTTCAATCGGCGGGATGGTCGGGGCGACTGGATTCGAACCAGCGACCCCCACACCCCCAGTGTGATGCGCTACCAGGCTGCGCTACGCCCCGACCAGTTGACGCTTCGGAACGTCCGGTGGACATCCTAAGAAGCGAGACGGGCATCTAGTCAGCCCGGCCCACCAACGCAAGGGAAGCGGAGTCG